>JBIKZA010000092.1:0-5144 GCA_044354975.1 Flavobacteriales bacterium | reverse complement strand
TCGGAATGATCACATTCACGGGCTCTCTCATTGCATGGGGAAAACTAGACGGTAAGGTATCTTCCAAGCCATGGAATTTCAAGGGGCTTCAAACCATTAACCTTTCTTTATTTTTGATTTGCGTAGTAGCCGGAATTGTATTCTGCAATGCCGAAGGGCTAGAGGGCATGATCGCGTTGGGCGCCATGACCGCTATTGCTGCAGTCATTGGAATTATCTTGGTTATGGCGATAGGCGGTGGAGACATGCCCGTTGTCGTTTCAATGTTGAATTCATACTCGGGTTGGGCAGCTTCGGCAGCCGGATTCATGTTAGGCAACGACTTACTTATTGTTACAGGTGCGTTGGTCGGAAGCTCAGGTGCTATTCTATCCATGCACATGTGTGAGGCCATGAACAGATCTTTCATTTCGGTCATCTTCGCAAGCGGAACCAAAGTTCAATCTGGACAAGCCAAAAAAGAAATCGAAGGAGAAGTGCAAGCAACCAATCATCAAGAGGTAGCTGAACTTTTACGCGGTGCAAAATCTGTTGTTATTGTTCCCGGTTACGGCATGGCCGTAGCGAAAGCGCAATATCCCATTTACGAAATGGCACAGACGCTCATCAACGAAGGCATTAACGTTAGATTCGCCATTCACCCTGTTGCTGGAAGACTTCCAGGTCACATGAACGTTCTCTTGGCGGAAGCCAATGTTCCTTACGACATTGTTTTGGAAATGGACGATATCAACGATGACATGCCGAATACAGATGTTGTCTTGGTTGTTGGTGCAAACGATGTTGTAAACCCGAGTGCACAAGACGATCCAGCAAGTTCCATCTACGGAATGCCAGTCATTGAAGCATGGAAAGCCGAAAAGGTAGTCATCATGAAACGCTCAATGAACGCAGGCTATTCCGGCGAAGACAATCCACTCTTCTACAAGCCAAATTCGCTCATGCTCTACGGAGACGCCAAAGACACAGTAGAAAAGCTTCTGAGATTGATCAAAGCCTAATTTTTCATTTTCACATAATCGTCGAAGACATTCGCCGAAGGCATTCGCGAAGCATTCGTCTGAAAGACAACATGGGCGTGCCCCTTCGGGTCGGGCTATCCGTTCCAAGTCCTCGCGGTTTCCAACCGCTCCGGGCTTTCCACTGCTATCCCTCACGCAACTCAACTCATTCTCTTTCTCAATCTCTTTCTGTTTCTTTTTTTATAAATCAAGAAAGAGTAGGAGAAACACAGTGAGAATGAGGAATTAAAACTTACCTTTTCTTATCCTTTCTTATCCTTTCCTTCTAGCACAAAGCCCAAAAGTAAATAACGCCCCAAATCACCCCGAAAAACAATCCGAGATAAACGGTATTCGCATGCTTCTTCAAATCGCGCTTCACTATCAATCGAAAAAGAATCCAAAGAATGAAAAGCGTTGCAAGCGCGATGGGGAGGTAGATGCGAGCCATGGGTCAGGAAATTGGTGATTATTAACCGCAAATTATCTTATCGACGCCGAAAATATGTAAAAATTTAAGCACATATAGAAAAAAGCTGGTGAAGAAATCCAGATACTATCCTTCAACTTTAATCGCACCACAAAACCACACAGCATGAGAAGTCCAAGGCCGAAAGATGAAATTATTAAAATCGGGTTGAATAGTAGACCAATGATTAAACCTATAGCTCCCAAAAATTCCAAGATGATGGTTAATAGCCCAAGTTTTTCCAAATCAAATCGTTTGAATTCGTTTTTCATATGGGGCGATATGAAATAGGAAGCTACATAAGCAAGGAACGACAAACTGGATATTAGAACGCAACTTGTATCTACAGTCATGTCTGAATTATTCATTTGATCCTATTGCAATAACTGCACACAAAATCAAAAGAATGAGAGAGGGTAGATGTTTAATAAATGTATTTTTAATCTTGAAGTGAAAATATTGTGCGGCTATCATAAACAGACCCATTAGCAATGCAGGAATTTGAACTAAGGCTGGATACCAAATACCAGCAACAAGAAGTGTTGCAAGAGCAATTTTAGATACTCCCACAAAATTTCGAGTTGTGTCATTTAATCCAAATTGTATGAATTCTTTCACAACATTATGGAACCTAAAGATCCAAACATAGGCAACAGATAGTGCCAAAACCAATTGCGCCAAACGTACGAGATTTTCCATTTTATACTTTTATTTTCTTACTGATATTACTTTCCGATAAAACTCTTCTTCGCCCAATAAAACAAATCAACACAGTTAAAAATAACTCGAGAGGGGAATGCTTATTGCGGCGTGGGAAAGATAATGGTTTTATTCACATCTTCGCTTTTCTTAACTTCTCTTACCTTTTTATAGAGGCATTCGTGCAAAGCACATTCGTCCTTCGGACATTCGCCTGAGGCATTCGTGCATAGCACATTCGTCCCTCGGACATTCGCCTTCGGCATTCGTGCAAAGCACATTAGTCCTTCGGACAATTTTCCCTTTTACAAAGACATTCGCGAACTATTCCACTAACAGTTTTTCAGTGGTCAGAACATTACCAAGAGCATCGTAGACTTTAACAAAATACAAGCCTTTACTTAATGCATCATTCAAATTAATAATTGTCTGTTGTGATATGATTTTCCCGCGACTAATTTCTTGACCCAGGGTATTATTTATTGCGTAAATCCAATTACTTGAAATCGTTAAACTGTTCAAATCAATTACAACATTATTAGCAGCCGGATTAGGATAAATGCGAATGGTCTCACCTTTTATTGTTCCCATATTTGATGGGGTGTCACTGAACAAGGTATCGCTTATTAGACGAACGGAAAACCCCGTTGTTTTCGTTGATTGGCTTTGTGTGATGGCAATGTTATCATGATCTAGGTGTCGAATCCAGGCGTAGAATTGATTTGCTGTGACCTGCAAAGTCTCAGTCGAACTCCACCAGTTCGCGTACAAACCCATGCCAGTAAAAAAACCAAAATCCATTCGGAAGCCATCTCCAAGACCGGTAAAATTGCTGTTGTTCGTAGCGCCAGTATTTGGGGTTTCCCAATGGGTTGTTCCTATCTCTTTCATTTCGCCACCTGCCACCTGTAATCCTCCGAGGAAAGTGGTTAAAGTAGTCCACTCGTCGTGTGTGGGTACGTGAAAACCTGCTGGTGCCAATACCTTGTTTGGTGTTGAAGAGATTGTGTCATGTATTCCGGCCACCGCGTACCAATTATACAACTTACCATAGATTGCGCCGTGAGCTGCACTATTGTTGTAATAACACCAAGCACCTGTTGTTAAGTTTGCCCATTGAGTGGCGTCAGTTACCTGTGGTATTACAGTGCCATCGTTGTAGTGAGCGACATTTAAATTTTCTTTCACCCATTCCTGGGTGTCGAGTATAACACTATTGTATATGTTGCCATCGAAGTCAGTCATTCCATTTCCGGGAAGTTGACTGAAGCTATTTGTGGTGGCAAACAATGCGGCTAATAACAATTTATTTTTCATACGTTAATTTGTTTGGTTATTCAAAGGACTTTTCAAAAATGCTTTTCGGAACATTCCGTTTTTCTGTATGCATTCTTAAATCCTTATGTGTGAGCAAATTAAGAAATAAATTTAATACAATTGCGCGTCATGTAACAAATAATAACAATCAGTTAATATTTACAGATGAGCATTAAGCTCTGCGAGCGGCATCCGAAATGCCCCAAGGTACTGCGTTGTCGGAACTTCGTTGTTCCTACTTCGTAATGCCTATTTCATAATTCCTACTTCGTAACTGGAAAACCTTTGCCCCAAGCTCGCTCTGCGAGCGGCATCCGAAATGCCCCCAGTGAAGCTGGGGGATAAAGTTCAAGGTCACAATTTGCAACCTTGAAATTGGATGTCGCAATTTGCGATATCCAATTGAGGTGATCTTCTCGCGAATAAACTGCATATAAAATGCATATAAAAATTAGTACTTTTTCCAAATTAGAGAAATAGGTTTGCTCTATGGAACAAAACCTTATTAAATCGGAAATTGAATCGCGAATATTCACCATTCGCGGAATTCAGGTTATGTTAGATACTGATTTAGCTGACTTGTATGGAGTGTCAACAAGACGACTTAATGAACAAGTTAGAAGAAATATTGAACGATTTCCTGAAAATTTTTGCTTTCAACTTACAAAAATGGAACTAGCAAATTGGATGTCGCAATTTGCGACATCCAATTCAAAAAGGATGGGATTGAGAAAAACACCTAATGTCTATACTGAGTATGGAGTTGCAATGGTTTCAGCTGTTTTAAAATCGCAAGCAGCCGTTGAAACAAGTATTCGAATTGTGAAGGCCTTTATCGAGTTTCGAAAAGGTAGACTGCAAGGTGAAATTCTTACAACTCGCGTTTCAAATTCAGAACAGATTTTGGCGATCCATCAGATTAGAATTGAAGAATTGTACAAGAAATTGGAGGGAATTGAAATGCCAAAATCCGGAATCTTCTTCAACGACCAGATATTCGACGCCTACGTATTCAGCAGCGAGCTTATAAGTAAAGCAAAAAAGTCGGTTATACTCATCGATAACTACATTGATGAAACCACACTGCTTCAACTTTCAAAAAGAAATAAGAAAGTTTCCTGTACGATTTACACAGAAAAATTAACAGAACAATTGAAACTGGATGTGGAAAAACACAATGCGCAATATTCACCAATTGAGATTCGAATTCTAAAAAACGCTCACGACCGATTTTTAATCCTTGATGAAAAAGAACTCTATCATCTTGGCGCTTCCTTAAAAGATCTTGGTAAACGGTGGTTTGCCTTCTCTAAAATGGATGGATTGGTGTCTCAAATACTCACTCATCTTCAAGATTAGAAAGTCGAAAACATTCGCGAAGCATTCGTGCAAAGCACATTCGTCCTTTGGACATTCGTGCGGCATCCGCTAAACAGCCGCCCACGCAAACAACGCTAGCCAAAACAACCCCTTAATCAAAAAAAACAAAAAGCCAATCCATCCCACACGCTTAAGCCAATGCTTGAATTTCTGTTTCATAAAACGAAGGTAAAAAAGAAAGGCTCCTTTCGGAGCCTTTCAGATATTATCCTAAGTAAGATTTTAAGATCTTACTTCTGCTTGTGTGTTTCAATCGACGAATCGCTTTCTCTTTGATC
>JBIKZA010000053.1:0-16800 GCA_044354975.1 Flavobacteriales bacterium | reverse complement strand
CGTATTAGTAACCTCGCGATGTAACTCAACTAAGAGTTTATCGTGAAGTAAGGCAATTTCCACTCCCTTGGAGGAAGCGTTAATGACTAGTTCAGCGTTCAAATTATTCTAAGATTAATGCACGACAGGAAAGGCGCATGCAAGCGCCTTCCGTCAATACAGATGTTTCAAGCAAAGTTCTAACGAACTTTTTTCTTGTGACGATTCTTTCTTAGACGCTTCTTTCTTTTGTGCGTAGCCATTTTATGGCGCTTTCTTTTTTTACCGCAAGGCATATTACTTATTTTTTAATTTAATATCTATTTTCCTAATAAATGCATTCACACTGTCTCTAACAATTGGATCTTCGTTGTGACGAAGAATCTGGCTGTACAAGGTTTTCGCCTCGTTCCAGTTCCCCAACTGTTCATTCATTTTCCCCGCATACACCAAGGCAATACCCGATGTAGAATCTGTTGCAATGGCTCCCTTAAAAGTGGCTAGTGCCGCTTGTAAGCTGTCCATCTGCATCAATGCTTCGCCTTTGTAAATATAGGCCAATGTATTTTGTGGTTGAAGTTCAATAATTGTATTGAAACGAGCAACCGCTTTTTCCATTTGACCCGAACGAATAGCAAATTCACCAAGTACGAAATGAGCTTCAACATTTTTCGGATTTTCTTCTACCATTGACAGAAGCATTTGTATGCCCTGCATAGGTTGTGGTCCGTTTACCAATTCTATCGCTTGTTGAATCTTCACGCTGTCTGCTATAGGGCTATTCGCCTTTTCTATGGCCGACTTTGGTTGAGTGGGGAGTAATAAAAAAAGAACGATAAGCCCAAGGGCAACACTAACAATAACGGCTATGAGATACGATTTACGCATTCTCTGACACCTTTACCTTTTCTTTCACAGCATCAACAAACTCTTTCGCTGGCTTGAATGCTGGAATGTAATGAGCAGGGATGGTTACCGTGGTTTTAGCCAAGATATTTCTTCCCAATTTCGCAGCTCTCTTCTTTACGATGAAGCTTCCAAATCCTCTTAAATATACGTTTTCTCCCGCCTCCATAGATTTCTTCACAGTACCCATGAATCCTTCTACTATCGCTAGCACGTCATTTCTGTCAATTCCCGTTTTATTCGAAATTTCTGTAACAATATCCGCTTTCGTCATCTTAATCCGTTTTGTTTGATTTTCTTTTCTCAATTTTGGGGTTGCAAATATACGTCTAAAATCTTAAAATCAAACGATTGCCTTATGAATTCGCGTGACACAGCCGCCTTAATAGAGTGGTATAAAAAAGAGAAGCGTGATTTGCCTTGGAGAAACACGAACGATCCGTATGCCATTTGGCTGTCTGAAGTCATTCTTCAACAAACGAGGGTGGATCAAGGAATGGCCTACTACCACAAGCTTTTAGGGCATTATCCTACCGTAAATAATCTAGCCAATGCGCCCATCGATGAGGTGCTTTCGCTGTGGCAAGGATTGGGCTATTACAGTCGTGGAAGAAATTTGCATGCGACCGCAAAAAAGATTCAAGAATTGGGAAATTTCCCTTCAACCTATACTTCACTACTTGAATTGAAAGGCATTGGTCCTTATACCGCTGCGGCAATTGCATCGTTCGCTTTTAACGAACGCGTTGCCGTGTTAGACGGAAACGTTTTTCGTGTGATCACGCGCTTTCTAGCGTCTGATCTGCCCATTGACAAAGGCTCTACACGCAAGACGTTTCAATTGATGTTGAATGAATGGATACCGGAATACGCTCCGGCCGACTTCAATCAGGCCATGATGGAACTCGGCGCAACGATTTGTACCCCGAAGAATCCGAAATGTTCCGAATGTCCGCTTGCAACGAACTGCAGGTCTTTCAGCGATGGAACAGTTTTGAACTTTCCAGTTAAAGCATCGAAAACGAAGGTAGAGCCGCTGTTTTTGTACTATGCGGCCATTGAAACGCTCTCAGGTTATCTAGTGAATAAACGCCCTGAATCGGGCGTTTGGGCTGGCCTCTACGATTTTCCTTTTGTTGAATCGAAGGTGGAATTGAATGAAGAAGAAGTCATTCTTGAATTCCAACAACGCTTTCCTTCCACCCAAAATTCAACGTGGAAGAAAGACAGTTTTTATACACACGTGCTCAGTCACCGGAAGATTTCAGCACAATTTTTCAGTTGCTTATGTCGAAATATGCCCGGTGAATTTCCTTCAACCAAAACCACTGAAGAGTTATTGAAAACAGGCATTTCAGCGTTGCTTATGAAGTACGTCAAAGAGATCCATATATGAAAACCACATAAGCATTGCTTTCCGAGGGTGTTTGACTGAAATAGTTTTGGGCCATAACTAAAATTTATTTTTATGTCAAACACCATCAACAAAGTGATCCTCGTGGGTCACCTGGGCAGAAACCCAGAAGTCAAGACCTTCGACAACGGAGGCAAACTTGCGAACTTCTCCATGGCCACCAAAGAGATTTGGAAGGACGCGAAAGGAGAGCGACAAGAACAGACGGAGTGGCACAACATTGTTGTGCGAAGAACGTCGAGTCTAACATTTACCGAACAGTACTTGAAAAAAGGTATGTTGGTTTATGTGGAAGGAAAGCTACGCTCTCGTTCCTATAAGCTGAAGACCGGCGAGGACCGTACCGTTCTGGAAGTGTTTGCCGAAGATGTTCAACTCCTCAGCAACACCAAGAAGGAAGAATCAGTTCCTACTAACACCGAGATGGTGGAAGAAACTGAATTCTGATCTTCCCGTTTTTTTTCTTTCGTTACCTTTACAAACATATTGGTGATGTAAAGAATGGAATTCAATAGTGTGATCTTGTTAAACAGCGCGGGCCCTTTGTTGCTCGTGCTGTTGCTTTTGTCTTGTAGTGCAATAATGTCGAGCTCGGAAGTGGCGATTTTTTCGCTTTCTCCGGTACAGCGAAAAGACCTCGAAAACGCGACAGACAGTCAATCGAAAAATGTTATTCGGTTACTCGAACACCCAACTCCTGAAATCGCTACGAAACGGTTGTTGGCTTCGGTGTTGATAGGCAATAACATGGTGAACATTGCAGTAGTCTTGGTCTCGACGATTTTGTTCGACATGTGGTTTGAAGGGACTTCGCTTGAACCATGGGTTGTTGGGTTAATTAACGTTGTGGGTGTTACCACAATTATTGTCTTGTTTGGAGAGGTGATTCCGAAAGTATACGCAACAGCGAATAATATAAAACTAGCGAAGCGTTTTGCGTTTCTATTCGTTGTATTAGATAGAGTATTTTCTCCAGTAATCTGGATCCTCACCACTGCTGGTAAATGGTTTGAGAGCGACCACAATAAGCAAGGAGGAAACATTTCGGTAGATGAGCTCGGACATGCGTTGGAGTTGACTTCCGATGACAATCGTTCCGAAGAAGAAAATCGGATTTTAGAGGGCATAGTAACCTTCGGCGATAATGAAGTGGTTCAAATTATGACACCGCGTGTTGACATCGTTTGCTTGTTCGTTGGTGAGTCTTTCAAGAATATCATTCAACGCGTGGAGTCCTCCGGATACTCACGTTTTGTAGTTGCTAACGAAAAACTAGATTCGGTTGCAGGAGTGCTTTATGCGAAGGACTTACTTCCCCATTTAGATAAAGAGGAATTCAATTGGGAGAGTTTACAACGCAAGGCGTTCTTCGTCCCTGAGAGTAAGCAAGTAGATGATTTGTTAACCGAGTTTCAACGCGACAAAATGCACATGGCTATTGTGGTTGATGAGTATGGTGGAACTTCAGGAATTGTAACTCTTCAAGATATTCTTCAAGAAATAGTTGGAGAAGTGAAAGACGAATTCGATGATCAAACTGAAATTTTATGGTCGAGGCTCGATGAGAAAAATATACTTTTCGTAGCGAAAATCCCGTTGATTGACATGTACCGCGTTTACGACATGGATGGTGACGATTTCGAGGCATCACGCGGGGACAGTACAACGCTTGGCGGATTCATTGTGGAGCAAATGGGAAGAATTCCGAAGCGCGGAGATACGTGGCAGTTTGGAAGTTTCGAGTTCACGATTGAAGCAGCAGATAACAGAAAAATTAGTCGCATTAAAGCGAAGAGATATGTTTAAGAGATATAGACGTTGGATTATCTTATCAATATCTGTTTTAATAGCAGCAGGCGGGTTGTACTATTTTTTCACGACGGAAGGAACTCCTGTTCCAAGGAAAAAGTCTTACTTCCGAATAGATTTTCCAGAAAAAAAATACACCCCCTATCAAAGTCAATGTCCTGTTAGTTTCGAAGTTCCCAACTACGCGAAAATTGAGAATGTCCCTGCAGAAGAAGGCAATGTTGGATGTTGGTTCAACATGTTTGTTCCTCGTCTGCACGCTACAGTGTATTGCTCATACTTCCCGGTAAACAACGATTTGGAAAAACACATTGCGAAGGCTTATGATTTTACATTAATGCACGAGGTGAAAGCCACTGCCATTCGAAGAACTCAAGTGAGAATAGATTCTACCAAGATGTACGGAATCATCTATGATCTGGAAGGAGAAGCCGCTTCGCAACTGCAGTTTTTTGTCACGGATAGCTTGAACCACTTCATGCGTGGAGTCCTTTATTTCCGAAATAAACCGAACGCAGATTCTCTTGCGCCCTGTTTAGATTTTATGAGGAAAGACGTGGTTCACATGATTGAAACCATGCGCTGGAAGTAATTACTTCATCCAACGAATAACCAATACGGTTAACGCAACCAAAAACATAAGAATTGAAATTTTATTAATCCCATGCATCATGCGTAGGTTAATGTCGCCTTGCTCTTTTTTGAAGAGATTCAAAGGGTTTAGGTAGTGAAGAATTTTTTTAAGTATCATTATTTTACAATTGAGATCATACTAATTTCAACCTTAGCGCTCTTCGGAAGTTTTGCTACTTCAACGGTTTCTCTGGCTGGAAATGGAGCCACCATATACTTCGCATAAACGGCATTCACTTCAGCAAAGTCTGACATGCTTTGCAAGAAGATGCTTGTCTTCACTACAGAGCTGAAATCTGCTCCAGAAGCCTCAAGTAGCGCTTCTAAATTTTTCATAACGAGTTCCGTTTCTGCTTGTATGTCTGCAGGTGTATACTCGCCTGTATTTGGATCAATAGCAATTTGTCCGCTTGTGTAGACCATACCGTTGGCAACTACAGCTTGGCTATATGGACCAATAGGCGCAGGTACTTTTTTTGATTCAATTGCGGTTTTCATTCGTAATGTTGCGTTGTTTTTTCAAACTTCGACATAAAAGGTGGAACACACAAATAAGAACATACTATTCGTAGATAACTTCGATTCGTTCACCTACAATTTGGTGCACTATTGCGAAGCGTTGAATGTCACGGTTCGTGTGGTTCGGAACAACGAAATACCGTGGGAAGAAGTACTGAATTACGATGCAGTTGTGCTTTCTCCAGGCCCTGGACTACCAGAAGAATCAGGCGATTTAATGAAGTTCATTGCAACGTTTTGGGAGCAAATACCTATGCTGGGAATTTGCTTGGGCTGTCAGGCTATGGCGCTTCACGACGGAGGGAAATTGAAGAATCTCGATCATGTTCTTCATGGGGTTTCTTCAGAGGTTCAAAAAATAGGAGAGTCTGTTTTATTTGCTGGATTACCCATTCAATTTGAAGTAGGACATTACCACAGTTGGGTCATAAACAATGAATTCCTTCCAACTTCGTTCGAAGTAACTGCAAGGAATACGAGTGGTTTGGTGATGGCCATTCAACACAAATCATTACCTTTAATGGCGGTTCAGTTTCATCCCGAATCGGTGTTAACGAAAGAGGGAATGGACATGATGAAAAACTGGATTCATTCAATTTAGAATATGGAATTTTATAAGAAAAGTATTTTTATTTTCTGTTTGAATGTCCTAGCCAATGCGGCGTTCGGACAGTCTTATCAGATTGCTGTCGTGAAGTACAAAGGTGGAGGAGACTATTACGCGAATCCCACGAGCTTACCCAATTTGGTTTCATTTGTGAATCGCGAATTGAAGATGAATGTTGCGAAGGAGACTCCTTATGTTGAAGTGGGAAGTACAGAGTTGTTTAACTATCCGTTCGTACACATGACGGGTCATGGCAATGTCGTTTTTTCGAGTGCCGACGTTGAAAATCTACAGCTGTATCTCCGAAGCGGAGGGTTCTTACATATTTCAGATAACTACGGATTAGACAAATTCATTCGCAAGGAAATGAAGAAAGTTTTTCCAGATGCCGATTTCGTTGAGATTCCATTCGGACATCCGGTTTATCATCAGAAATATGAATTCAACTCGGGGTTACCTAAGATACACGAGCACGACAACAAGGCTCCGCAAGGCTTGGGAATTTTCATTGAGAATCGATTAGTGGTCTTTTACGATTTCGAGTGCGACTTGGGCGATGGATGGGAAGATTCGAATGTGCACAAAGACTCGGAAGCCGCGCGCACCAAGGCTTTTCAAATGGGAGCGAATTTGTTGCAGTATGCATTCACCGGAGGGAAATGAAGAATTGCGCGAAGCGCTAGAGCGGTCTGTAGATAAATACAACCGCACTTCATTCATAGAAGAAGATCCAATTAGTATTCCGCATTCATTCGCCAAGAAGGAAGATGTTGAAATTGCTGCGTTTCTTACGGCCACAATCAGTTGGGGCAATCGGAAATCTATTTTAGTCAGTGCGAATAGGCTCATGGAATACATGGATCAGACGCCGTTTGATTTTGTTTTGAATGCGCAACCGAAAGATTTCAAAAGTTGGAAGCCTTCTATACATCGAACGTTCATGAAGGAAGATGTTGAATTTTTTGTAAAGTCGTTACGAAGAATTTATGTTGAAGAAGGTGGAATGGAAACGCTTTTTACCAAGGGATTTTCTCTTGGGGGGTCGAAAGAAGGCATAGAATATTTTAGAAACATTTTTGTTGGAAGTGAATTGCACCGTGCCTTGAAGCACGTTGCTAGTCCGGAAAGGAATAGCACGGCGAAGCGTATCAACATGTTCTTGCGTTGGATGGTTCGTGATGACAATCGCGGAGTAGACTTTGGATTATGGAAGGGAATTAGTCCGTCACAATTGTCGATTCCATTGGATGTCCATTCGGGAAGAACAGCGCGAATGTTTGGACTATTGAACCGCACACAGTCGGATTGGAAGGCGGTTGAAGAATTGGATCGTCATCTTCGTTTGTACGATTCGGATGATCCGGTGAAGTATGACTTCGCGTTGTTTGGTTTATCGGAAGCGGGATTTGAAAAATGAAGAAGGGCCGTTCGGCCCTTCTTTGTTGTTTTAAAGTTGCAGAGATTACGAAAGCATTTGTTGACGTAGTAAAAATTCGAATTGCGCATTTTGTTTTTCAAGACGCTTGATTGAGTTTTCTTTTTCCGCCATTTCCTGATAGTTTTTGAAAGCAGATTGTAGCGTTTCGTTCATCTCTTCCTTTTTGAAAGGCTTGGTGATTACGCGAAAAACGCGAGCTTGATTGATGGCACTTAACATGGCTTCAGCCGTTATGTTTCCGGAAAGAAGAATTCGTTGTGCCTTCGGAAATTCTTGAGCCATTCGTTGAAGGAAGCTCGTTCCAGACATGCTTGGCATTTCTAAATTAGAAAGGACAACGTGAATATTTTCTGACTGCATAATGTTATATGCATCGAATGGATCGTTTGCAGTGAACACATTGTATTCGTTACCGAAAAGTGATTTGAAGGAATGAAGTACCATCGCGTCGTTATCTAGACAAAGGACGTTTACCATGGTGTTGGTTGTATTGGTGGGAGTGTTTGAATTATTCATAGTTGAAGTGTTTCGTCTCTGTTTAACGCGCTATGTTTTTTTTAGGTTTCGTTTTTCGGGAACTATTTTCAGAATTGTAGGAATCATGGGTGATTCGGGGCTTTTTATTTTGAAGTTCCGCGATAGCTTTGAGGAGGGTTTGGGTAGTTTGAATAGCTTCATCAAGCCTAGATTGTAGAATAGCGTTCTCTTCCATCATTCGTTTAGTAATGGAGTTTGTCTCTTCAATGACTTCGGCTTTAATTTTTTCTACATCGACATGGGCGTATGCTTCCGACACCATAAGGAGTGCTGGAGTAACGCGATAGAGTGACGCGAGTTTTTTGAAATCCTCGATTTTAACATGCCGTTGTCCGTTTTCGAGACGGCTGTATTCAGACTGTGAGATTCCGAGTTGATCTGCGATGTACTCTTGTTTGAAAGAGTATAGCATTCTGAGTTGTTTAAGCTTAGGGTAGTTTGAGTTTCTGAAAACAGCTTTCATAGGAGATTTGGTTTTAGTTTTCCCAAAACTCATATTTCAAAACCTCCTCAAATTAGTTTTTCGAAATTTTCGAAAAGATTATTCTCCCACTCTCGAGTAGATCAGCGTCTTTATTTTCTCCGGTATTGGCAACAACCCAAGTTTTTGCGCTTGGTGGATGGCTTGGTTGTCATTTTCAATTGTTTTAGACGATTGGGACGAATCCCATTTTTGAACTAATTCAGTGAGTTTTGGCCTTATGGTTTTAGCCATATAGTCTCCAATTTGGTATTCATCGAATGAAGATTTTATATCCGAATGCTGTAAAATATTCCTGTTAATTTCATTAGAAATCCCCTTGTTTCTGTCTTGAAGAATTCTTTCTTCAAGCATTAAGAGATATTTAATTGGAAAGTTCAACAATGACGCATTGAATAAATAGTTGAGTCCATTCATAAATGTGCTCTGTTGAAAGTCAGAAACAAACTGAGGCTTAACGAATAGGTCATCACTAGAAGGAATGATTGACCATCTATCAAAATGATACCTCGGAATGAATTCATTGTTTCCAACACTATCGTTGCTCAAAAAGCATTTTTTTTCAAGTGTAACATATTTGAGTTCAGCTATTTCTGGAATCTCTGATGAGGTGACGTTTACTCTGAATTTTATTATGAAGTGATCCTTGTTTGATTGAAATGTAAATCCAGGGAGAGAGAATAGCAGAAACGCAACACCAGCCCATCTAATAAAATGGGGTAAATCTTCATCATGAACTTTAAATGGATGACCAGAAATTCCCAGTAAATGGTATAGTTCGAAATTTTCCGGTTTAATCCCAAGCTTAGAAATAAGAGACTCATCTTTTAAGCAATAGGTAGAATTGAGCAAGTCGAAAACAGTATAAAACTCGTTGCTTGAAAATCCGGATTCTTTTATGCGAGGAATTATACTATCAAGTGTTTCGCCCGGCACGTACTCTCCAGCAGCACCGATCATCATTTGCATAGCCATGGACACGCTTTTACTTGCCATGTCATCAGTAATCATTCGTGCATTTGACTGAAAAAATTCAAGCTTATTTTTGAAGTCGTTCAATTTAAAGCTGTCTTTTTGTGAATTCTCTTCAATAAAGCAATTGATGATTTCTTTCCACGTTGGAAATGAAATAGTTGCGCTGGAATTTTTATTAGGTTTAGGCATTTCAATAAACTTTGAGTTGTTTACAACAAGCTCTAAAACTAAGTTATCATCTGCAATAAATTCATTTTCTTGCATTAATTATTTTTACTTTGGAACATAGGGTTTTTTCAATAGCGAATCAAACAAATGAAATTCAGTCAATTAAGGATGAGTTTCCGAATTTTTGTGAGTTAGATTTATTACAGAGCCAACTTGAAGAGTTGTTTTGCATAAGAAATCTTAAACGGACAGACGGAATTCAGGAGGCAAGAGAGTTTATCTCAGGCAATTCACATTATGGAACTTGGGTTTATTTTCCTTGGAGTAATAAGGCTCTCAAAATTTTAGAAAAGGCAGATTTTGTTGAGCTGAGAACTTCGAGGAATAGAAATAAAATTACAGATCTTGAACAATTGACTTTATCCAACAAGACTATTGGTATTGTCGGAATGTCAGTCGGCTTTTCAGTTTTTCTTACCATGGTAATGGAGAGAATTGCAGAGAATTTCAAAATTGCAGATTTCGATACTTTGTCTATGTCGAATTTGAATAGACTTCCTTTCAGATTATCAGATATAGGATTACCCAAAGTGGAAATTGCTAAACGTTGGGCGCTTGAGATAGATCCATATTTAAATATTCAAGTTTATAATGAAGGAATTAACGCGTCGAACGTTCATGAATTTTTTCAAGGCAATAGGAATTTGAATCTAGTTGTAGACGAATGTGACAGTGGTAATATTAAGCTACTACTCAGGGTCATGTCAAAAAAGCTTGGGATTCCTTTATTGATGGAAACCAGTGATAGGGGCTTGCTTGATGTAGAAAATTATCAAAACGAGGCAGAGCCAATTTTTCATGGAAACATTTCCGAATTAGAAGTAGATGATTTGTTAAATCAGAATTCGAATACCGTGTTAATGAGGTTCATCGATTTATCAGCCGCTTCCAAACGTGCTGTCGAATCTATGCAAGAGATAGGTAAGTCTATTGATACTTGGCCACAGTTGGCGAGCGATGTTTTTCATGGCGGCGCGGCTGTAACTATAGCGGCAAGAAATATTTTATTGGGAAATACAATTCCGTCAGGTAGGTATTTTATGGATGTGCAAAAGAAATTAGGAGTTCATGGGTTATAACATTAACTCACCAGAAAAACACCTAGGTGAAATTTCAATCAGAAGTTTCAGGGCTATTGATGATTTGGATAGTTGTATGCGCTTCAGAGAAGGTCATTTGGGTGTTTTAGAAGCTTTTGGTTTTAAGTTGACTAGTTCTACCGAAGAATGGATGTTTGACCCCGGGACACATGTTGTTATAATTGAATCAACTGATCGGAAAATTACATATGGCGGATCGAGGCTTCAGCTGTTAGGAGAGAAATCGGAATTACCTATTCAAAGTGCGGTTGGGGAAGATGTTCCGGGACTTGATCAATTTTTGTTGGACAGAAAAGGCCCAATAGCTGAGTTATGCGGTTTATGGAACTCGGTAGCAGTTGCCGGATTAGGAATTGGTAGTGTATATAGTATTCGAAGCGCGATTGCTCTAGGTGGATTATTAGGTTATAACGAGATGATTGCCCTCTGTTCGGCATTTACATACAGAATTTCACATAAATACGGATTCCGCCTTGTAGAATCACTAGGAGAAGCAGGGAAGGTATTTTATGCGGGCGCTAATCAATATGCTCATATCACACACCAACCGAATATTATTGACCTCACCGACTCAGATGAGATAGAAAGGTTGAAAATTTGTGAAATTAGGTCGTCTCCTATTATGAAAACAGATGAAATCATTGGCGACGGTCTTACCTCTATTTATTATCAAATTGAAACATGAGAAATATACTCCTGCTTTTTTTTCTTGTTATTGTCACCTTCGAAAGTTCGTCACAAATAGGTTATTCTGAGTTTTCTGATAACGCTAGTATTGAAAATTGGAGAATTGGGGAATACAATAAAGTCAATGGGACAATTATTAATTTAGGATTAAAACAAGGGACTTATGTCATTCATTGGAAATTTAATGTTGATAGTACTTTTTGGAATACTCAGAAAGTATTACATATCGCTAATCCAATAATTGATGATGTCGAAGTGTATCAAGTCACACCAGACTCCACTTTTCAAAGAAGCTCAGGGGAAAAAATACCATTATACTTAAGAGATTATAACATCTCGGGTAATGCGCTAAATATTCATAAATCACAGGATAACATAGTCGACTTTTATTTAAAAGTAAAAAGCTCAGACCAGTTGCTTATTCCTTTGAGTATTGAAGAATCAAGTGATTTGTTAAATGATTATGAAAACATTGATCTGATTTTTGCTATCTATCTTGGAATATTTCTCTCCATGTTTATCTACAATCTTTTTGTGTTTTTTTCGGTCAGAGATTCGGTTTATTTGCTTTACATTTTTTACATTTTTACGGTAGGCTATACACAGCTTGTACTATTTGGTTTTTCATCGAAATACATTTTCAATTTCTCAGGAGATTTAAATATTTCTTTAGGTTCAATAGTGCCAGGCTTAAGTGGTTTAGCGACAATTTTCTTTGCTCAGAATTTTATAAGAACTGTTCAATATGCCCCAAGAATAAATAGTGTTTTAAATTTTTTCAAACTTGTTTATTTTCTCGCTATTGTATTGGCAATTTTTGGATTTCATAATACAACACAAATAATTCTGAATGTTGGAGCCTCTTCAGCGTTAATTCTAATTTTCGCGTCGCTTAGGGCTATCAAGCAAGGCTATAAACCCGCAAGATACTTTTTAGCAGCTTGGGTAATTTTTATTATCGGATTGACTTTATACGCCTTAAGAAATTTCGGCATACTCCCATTCAACGCATTCACAAACTTCGCATTGCCGGTTGGTTCAGTGGTGGAAATTCTGCTGCTGTCGTTTGCGCTGGCAGATCGGATAAACGTGCTGAAACAAGAGAAGGAACTTTCACAACAACAGGCGTTCGTCGCCATGAAGGAAAATGAAAGACTCGTGACAGAACAGAACATTCAACTCGAGAAAAAAGTACACGAAAGAACCGCCGATCTCGAAAACAGAAACACCGAACTGCATACCGCAATGAACGACTTGCGAATGACACAACAACAACTCGTTGAGTCGGAAAAATTAGCGTCGATTGGACAAATGACTGCAGGTATTGCCCACGAAATAAACAACCCAATCAACTTCGTGCAATCGAACGTTGGACCGCTGAAGCGCGACATCGATGAAATTCTAGAACTGCTCTCACAGCTAGCGGGCATCGATGAAAACAAAGACCTTCTTGAACAAATAAACCACCTGAAGAGTCAATACGTTAAACTAGATGTAGAGTACCTCAAAAAAGAAATTCAACAACTCCTCAACGGTATTGAAGACGGATCGAAACGCACCGCCGAAATAGTAAAAGGACTTCGTGTATTCTCACGAATGGACAGGAGTGAACTCATCTCAGCAGACATCAACGAATGCCTGAACTCGACGCTCGTGGTTATGAAAAACATGACCAAAGCAGAAGTGACGCTCAACGTGGAATTGGGAGAAAATATCCCAAAAACGTTTTGCTACCCAGGTAAACTCTCGCAAGTCTTCATGAACCTCGTGACCAACGCCATTCAAGCCACACGCCTGCCCGATAGACAACCAATCGATCGTGTAATAAACGTACGCTCATACTTCAAGGATAATAAAATATGTGTGGAGATACAAGACAATGGCAAGGGAATTCCAACGGAAATTCAAGATAAAATATTCGAGCCTTTTTTCACTACAAAAGACGTTGGAGAAGGCACTGGACTTGGTTTAGGAATTGTAGCTGGAATTATCGGTGAACACAACGGTCATCTTTCGTTCACAAGTAGCCCTAACGAGGGGACCACTTTTCTTATAACTTTACCCATCGTTAACTAAGATCCAATTAGGTTTATGATTAAAGTACTATATCTCGACGACGAAGAAAATAACCTTATCGCCTTCAAAGCGCTATTCCGCAGAGAATTCGATGTATTCACAACCACCTCTCCTCAGGAAGCTGTGGCATATCTGAATGCGAATGAAGTTCCTATTATTCTTTCCGACCAGAAAATGCCCGAGCTCAGCGGTGTAGAATTCTTCGAACTGACACTTAACGACTTTCCAAACGCAGTGCGAATCTTAGTTACTGGTTATGCCGATATCGAAGCCGTTATTGACGCTATAAATCGCGGACAAGTTTATCGATACGTTGCAAAACCGTGGAACGAAAACGATTTACGTGTTTGCCTTCTGAATGCAGCAGAACGCTACGAAATGAATACTCACTCCAGCGATTCTGATTCTAAGACGAATAAATGGAAGTTAGCGAAATCTCGCATCCAAGATGCTATTCATAAAGTGAAAGCCGTTGTTTCTTCTTGGAAGGGATCTTCACAACCCGTTCCTGCCGATTCACTCAATGAAGTAGTAAACGAATTGAATGCGCTAGAAGAAAGTGTAAACGAAGTTTTCGAAGAAGCGCGCTAGTAATTACGCTTTATCATCCTCAGACTCTCCTGTTAAACTGTCTTCGGGTAAAGTAGGATCTATCTTCTGCATGCGCCATGCCTCGTATGAAAGATCGTCTTCCTCGTCTATGACTTGCATAAACGGTTCAGCGAATGCCTTGGTGCTCAAATGATGTTCCAGCGACAGCAACATGGCCGGTAATACAACTAAGTTCGTAAGCATAGCCGTAAACAACGTCAATGACGTCAGAATTCCTAACGCACGCGTTCCATCGAATTCAGAGAAAACGAAGATTCCAAACCCGAAGAACAGCACGATAGAAGTAAAGAGAATACTAGCTCCGGTGTCCTTCACCGCAGACAATACCGACAATTTAATGTTCCAATTGTGCTCGCGCAATTCCTGTCTATACTTCGCTAAGAAGTGAATCGTGTTGTCAACCGTAATTCCAAACGCAATACTAAACACCAAGATGGTGGATGGCTTCAACGGGATGTCGAAGTAGCCCATGAATCCTGCTGTAATAAACTGTGGAATCAAATTCGGGACTAGAGAAATAAGCAACATACGCAGACTGCGGAACATTACCCACATGAGCAGACAAATAACCCCAACAGCAAAGAGCAAACTCGAGAAAAGATTGTTCACCAAATACGTGGTTCCCTTCAAGAATACAATGCTCGTTCCAGTCATGGTCACCTTATACAAACTATCTGGGAAAAGTTTGGTAACCTCTGGACGAAGCGTGTTCAACAAAGAGTCCATAGCCAACGTTCCGATATCCGCCACCTGAGCGGTAATGCGGGTTTTCTTCAGCGAGTCGTCTAAGAATGTGTTTGAATATTTTGAAGCATTTGATTTTTCAGCAGCACTGTCCGACTGTTCGAAATACGGACCAATGAACTGCTGCTCACTACGACTGATTAAATCGTAATACTCAGGATCACCGTCGTAATAAGCTTGCTTCGCGAACTTTATAGCGTCT
The DNA here is from genome assembly GCA_044354975.1 of Flavobacteriales bacterium. GTDB lineage: Bacteria > Bacteroidota > Bacteroidia > Flavobacteriales_D > Sanyastnellaceae > CAIZGX01. Next base: position 1,853 of record JBIKZA010000053.1, on the reverse strand, counting down.
GCAATGGAAAGAGATCGTGAGATTTTTGTTGAAACCCCTGGCAGCGTGTCCATCACGTCTTGCAACGAATCTATTCGCGCAATGGTCTTCGGATTGGTAATTTTACCGCGCTTCGCTTCAACCATTATTTCGAAAGGCATAACGCCGTCGAAATGCTTTTCAAACCAATACAAATCGGTAATAACACGATCGTCATCTGGAAGATCATCGACGATATTTCCTGTTGTCTTAATCAACGTCATTCCGTAGATACTCAGGCCAGTAATAACAATAGTAACAAAATAGATGATGCCTCTATTTTTGGTAACCATTTTCACCAAATTCTCTAAGGTGTGGTGTAACCAACGCATGTCGAGGTGCTTCAGATGGCGAACCTTCGGAGCAGCAGTGTAGGAGAATAAAATTGGAAATGTGATAAGCGAAATGAAGAACATAAGCATGCTATTCAAGGCAGAGATTACCCCGAATTGCTTGAGCAAATCACTTTCTACAAAAATGAATGTCGCAAAACCCACAGCAGTAGTCGCGTTAATCATGAAGGCCGCTTCCCCTACCTTCTGAATCACACGGGTCATTGCGCGCATCTTACTTCCATGACGAATAAATTCTTGGTGGTATTTCGTAAGCAGATAAATACAGTTCGGAACGCCAATAACAATCATCAAGGGAGGAATCAGTCCCATGAGCATAGTTATAGGATAGTCGAAGAGGGCTATGGTTCCCATAGATACAATGACACCAATTCCAATAATAACCATACAGACCAGAACCGCACGAATACTTCGGAAGAAGATGAACAAGAGCACGGCACTAACCAAAAGTGAGAGCAGCGTAAAGAATTTCAACTCGGCTTTTACTTTGGCCGTCATCTGCGTTCGAATGAACGGAAGGCCAGAAATGTAAGTCTTCACATACGTGTCCTTCGAAAACTGATTCACCTTCTCTACAATCTGATCCACTGCATTTCCGCGGAATTGCGAATTGAAAAGTTCGCCATTGACAAAAATCATCATCAGCGTGGCGTCTGACTTCGATTTGTATAACAAACCGTCGTAAAATGGAAGCGATAATATCTTTTGTTTTACTGAATCGAGTTGGACCTGCGACCCCAGATTTCCGTCTGAAATAGGACGAAAGCGAAAGCGCTCTTCGGTAGTATCGGCGTACATCTCGTAGCAATGCGCAACGGAAAAAACCGAGTCCACTACATTGCGCTGAATAGTCGTTTTCACCCCGTTAATTATTGTATCAACAGGTACGGTAATTTTCTTCAAACTATTCCCAAGTTCCTTCAGTGCAATGAAGTTCTGAAGCTCCCAAATTTCGGGATCGTTTAACCCCACCACCATAACGTTTCCATCTTCCGAGAACTGCTTAGTAAAGGCTTGGTACTCAACGAACGTGGGATCGTCTTGTGGCAGAACCCCGGTAAACTTGTAGCTCATACGGACGTTCCGAGCTTCCCATCCCATGAAAACAGTGATTGCCAGCGTAATAACTCCGAGTAAAATACGGTTGCGAAGAATAAAAGCAGCAATTTTTGCCCACATAGCTTTTGGAATAGGCTGCAAAGAAACGCTAAATCTATTTTCGAATGAAATTTTAGGCATCCTTTGTCAACCTACGGTTAAGAGCACTATCTTCGCCCCCATAAAATTGAAAATCATGTCACAAAAACATCAAGAGCAAATTGACGCCTTTATGTCGAAAGTTCGGGCAATGAACCCGAGCGAGCCTGAATTCCTTCAAGCAGTTCACGAGGTGGCGGAAGCCATTATTCCGTTCATGGAAAACCATCCTAAATACAAGGAGGCTAAAATCCTAGAACGCATGGTTGAACCAGAACGCACAAT
>JBIKZA010000010.1:0-52011 GCA_044354975.1 Flavobacteriales bacterium | reverse complement strand
CGGATGTCAGTGCCTTCAAGCCGACTTCCCTTCTACCTACATTCCGCATTACGAAAGAAGAAGATGGCTCATTTCAGAATACAACAAAACAGTTTTTCCAACGATACTTCTGCATGGAAAGGACACCACACGTTGGGACAGAAGTAAGTTTCATCACTTGAACATTTTGAAGCACGACAAAGAAAAGGGATGGATGTTGGTTCGAAATTTTGAGACGACCGACGTGTTTCTTTTTGAAAGCGGGCTATTAACTCCGAATAAATAAATTCATGAAAATCGTTCTTCAACGCGTGTCGAGCGCCTCTGTAAAAGTAGATTCCAAAATTGTTGGAAGTATTGAAACCGGGCTCTTGTTGCTCATTGGTTTTTCTTCCACAGATACAGAGGAAAATATTCTTCCAACGATAGAAAAAATTGTGAAGTTGCGCATCTTCTCCGATGAAGAAGGTAAGATGAACAAGAGTGTTTTAGATGTAAATGGAAGTGCATTACTCGTAAGTCAATTCACGTTATACGCCGACACGAAGAAGGGAAACCGTCCGAGTTTTATTGAAGCTGCTCGGCCTGAACAAGCGATTCCGTTGTATGAATTTTTTATTACTGAAATGAAAAAGCGGATCTCAAAAGTTGAAACTGGAATCTTTGGGGCAGATATGAAAGTTGAATTGGTCAACGACGGACCGGTAACGATTGTCTTCGACTAGTTCAAATGCTGAACAGACTCTCCCTTTTTCATCTTGTTGTACTGAAGCGCTAGAAGCACCATCACATCTGAAAAAGTCTTCATCGCATCTTTCGTTTCCTCAGAGATTTCTTGCTTACGAAGACGAAGAATCATAAGTCCGTATAACGCAGTTAAGTAGGCCTCTACTTCACTCAAAGCTTTTCCGTTTGCTCTTTCACGATAAGCATCAAGACTTTCTTTTGCCCTTTCGTTTGCTGCAATGTATTCATCATCGCGAAGAAGGGTATTCAACGTCGTGTGAAGCAAATTCAATTCGGAAATCACTTCTTGCACTTCTTCCACATTGCCCTTTTCTTCAGCGCCGCTGCGCTTCATGCTTTTGGCTAATCCTTGGAACCACGTTTTTTCTTCCTGAATTTTTTCTTCGGTTGGAAGGAAGGAACGCAAAAAGCTGTCGAGCGATTCAACATCCATATTCACCGCACGAAGCAAGTCTTGCATTTGCCACATGTAAATAATATACTCGGCAATGTTCTCGGCGTATTTACGTTCAGCGATTGTCATTAATTTCCCTGCTTTTCAGTTTCGTATTCTGCGTTCAATCCCTTCACAATTTCAGCTGTCAAATCGTAAATTGGATTCGCAAATAAAATAAGTGGCGCAGTGCTTTGGTATGAGAAGATGTAATCCCATCCGTTCGCCTTTGCATAGTTTGCGGTGTACACTTCCAACTTCTTTCTTAAATTTTCTTGAAGGGCAGATTCGTTTTGCATGAGCAGTTGCTCTTCCTGTTGTTGAATTTGGGCCAATTCATTTTCCAATTGACTCATTCTGTTTTGAACGGTTGCTTGCTCATCGGCTGGAAGGTTTCCCTTTTGTGCGTAAGCTACCAATTCGTTCACTTCCTTCTGACGCTTCGCGGCTTCGGCTTTCACTTTGGCTTCGGCAGCTATAGCGCTTTTTTCCAAGTCTGCAGATTTCTCGGTGATAAATAAATACTGTGCATTCAATGAATCTAGATTCACGAAAGCAATCTTCATTTGTCCGGGACTAATGGTATCTACCACTTTGGACTTCTCTGCCAACTCCATTGCGGCATTCAATTTATTCCACATTACCAACAAGGCAACAAAGGTTCCTGCGAAAAGAATAACCAGAATTAAATTAAAAGCGAATGGCTTTTTCACGGGTTGATTTTCTGAAAGTTGATGCTCCATGCTTTATGTAAGTTTTGAAATTGATTTTCAATTTCGGTTAGAAATTCGTCGTTTAATAATAGTCTAACAGCCTCAATGGTTTTCACGGCCTCTTGATCAATCTTTATGGCTTGTTTGTACGAGGCTGCCTCAAACTCTACTATCCACTTGCCATTCCAAGAATGAACAACAATGCGAATGCGCGGGTGAGGAATGGTTTCAATGGCTCTCATACTTTTGCTAATTTAATTGGTTCTTCAACTTTTTTCGCTAAGTTTTTTAAACGAAGCATAACGAAAAACGCGATGAGCGTGAAGCACATAGCAACGTATCCAACAATGTGATAGTTTTCTAAAGGAGCATTCGCATTGGCTTGTGTTATAATACTCCCAGCTAATGCAGCGCTAATTCCAGATGCGGTGCTTTGTGCGGCAGAATTCAAACTCATGAAACCTGCGCGGTGCTTGGGATTCACGACACCGCTTACAATGGTGTTCGCTGGAATCATTCTTCCCGTTACCATAACGAAGAAAAATCCGGCTATGGTTAAGACAATCCACAAATCGGTTTCAGGCAAATTCGTGTTAATGAAAATGGGAATGAGCGATAGCAACGCGAAGAATCCGAACACTTTAAATCTTCCAATTTTATCTACTGCTCTTCCAATTAAAATACTACTGATCACCGTGCAGAATCCGCCAACCAAATAGATGTACTTCACTTCGTGTTGTTCCAATTTCACATTGGAAATCATGTAGGGAGTTAAGAAGGAAATAATGGTGAACTGTCCGAGTACAAGCAACACTGTAAATAGCAGGGCGTTTCGCTGCGCCACATTCGAAAACGAAGCCTTAAAGGTTTCCATGGGTTCGAACTTGTGCGTTCTTCGATCCAAGTGATCGCGCAGTGGCGGGAGCATTTTCCAAGCCAGAAACCAAAACGGCAGACTGAGTGCACTCACCATGTAAAAAGGCACGTGCCAATTTCCATCAAAAAAATCGACCATGGTTAACGCCATGGGAACTCCCAAAATGGAAGCCAGTGAAAAAGCAAGTGTGATAGCCGCCATAGCTTTTCCTCTTCGTTCCATAGGTATAACGTCGGCCACAATAGACATAACCAATCCGCCTAACAATCCGCCTGTAATGCCTGTTAAAATTCGCGTCCCGACAAACAAGTAATAATTCAATTCATTGTTATCGGTAGTTGGAACAAGCGCGCTGCTTAACGTTCCGAGCATGAATCCTAAGTATGCTAGCAACAATGCTTTTTTTCGAGGAAGATTATCGAGATAGAAAACGCCCAAGAAAGAAGTCAATCCTGCTGCCAATCCGTAGGAGCTCACGAGCCATCCGAATCCTGTTGGACCAACACCCAAGTCGCGCTTTAAGATATCGCCCATGGGCATCATAATCATGAAGTCCACAATATTCGTAAACTGAATGGCTGCCAAGGCAACTAAAATCCAGCGTTCCTTACTCGTTGAATTAGCCATTGAATTGGGAATTCCATTCCCCTTGTTTTTTATCGAGTTCGCTTTGCCATTCCTGTTTGAATGGAGAACGTTGCGGCTCATTTCCTGGATGAACTTTCGTGAAGAATAATTTCAATAAGGCGTTGCGTAATCTTCCCGGATGACGCAAGGCAATGCGCATTTCAACTGGTACAGCCCCAAAAGTTGATTTAATCTCTCCCGCTGTTCTTCCAAATGCAATTTCTTCGCACTGCTCGTCAATACCGGATTTCACAAACGAAAGCAACATGTTTGAATACAATCCATAAGTCGTATTTGCTTCGTAATCTATTCCAACTAAAAACGCTTCCAATTCTTTGTGGTTGATTAAGGCAATCTGATATCCGATGATTTCATTCGCGGCATAATAGGCCTGAATGAGCATTTTTTCTTTGAGCACGTTTTTCAATTCAACCAAAAAATCAACCGTTAACGGTTCCATGGCGAATTCAGCGCGGTCATATACATTTCTATACAACGCCTGAACCAATGTTGCATTTTCTAACAAATCTGAGGCTTCCCAAACGCGAGTTTCAACTCCTTCAAATTTCTTCAATGCGGCTTTCGCTTTGGTTCTGAACTTCGTGTTCAACGCATTTAGGTAATCGTCGAAAGTCTTCCAATTCCCATCCAATGGCATCTTCAACAAATGATCGACAGCGAACGTGTGAAATCCGCATTCCTTCAACTCGTTCAACGCATTGTAATCCTTCGGATAAAAGTCTTTCACAATAACCGCCTGTGTATCGCGCTTGTCCTTCCGCAAGAAATGGATAACATCTGTAAGGGCATAACACAATGCCGTTGTAGCTTCTTCCACCTGAATTTCCTTTTGAAAAATATATCCGTGCGGACCCGTGCAAAATGGACTTCCACATAAAATCAAGGGATATTGTCGCGACTGTCTTCCGAATACGCGTGCAACGAATCCGGCGCCGCCATCTACATCCACGTGCGACTTCAATTCACCAGAAACGAAATATGTGTATTGTAAAACCGCAATGCCGATGGGCGCTTCATTCTTGAAAAACAAAATATAAAAGAGGTTTCCTTCCCAACATTTCGCAAGTGCCGATAAATATTCTGAAGAGAGAAATACGTTCTGCTCGTGATTGAGAGAATCCCACGTTTCTGAGGGGACGTCGATAAACTTATCGGTTACGGTATAACTGAGCTCAGAAGAGCCAAGTGACCACCGCACTTTCTTTCGTTCACCAAACACACAGCAGTTTACCATAATTCTCAAAAGATTCGCAAATGTAAAGACACTTCAAGGTTAACTTTGTTTAATTCTCAACAATGTTAAGCACCAAAAAGATACTTTTCTTCGACAGCGACTGCCTGTTTTGCAACCGTTGGGTGCAGCGAATTCATAGACATTCCAGACATTCCGATTTATTTTTTTCTGGGTTGAAGGGAAAAGAGGCCGAGAGTCTTCTCTCTGTGCAAGAGCGAGAGTCGCTATCTGGGATTATTTTAATTGTAAATGGAAGGAAATTCCACAAAGGACTCGCCCTTCGACAATTATTTTACGAAGTGAAAGCCCCCCTCTCAATATTGTTAATACTGACATTCGTCTGCCCGCTGTTTTTCTTGAATGGAATTTATAATTTCATTGCGAAAAACAGACACCACCTAAACGGAAAATCCTCTTGCGAATTTGAACCTAAATTGCAATCGAAAATTCTTCCATAATCATGATTGAAAACATTCCCTTTTCTCTAATTATTGTCACCTGCATACTCACATTGCTCGCTGGAATTATGATGACGTATGCGTTTGTTCGCGGGCATTTCCGCGCGCAGCAAAGAGCGCATATGTTTGCCTTGGCTTTGTTGGGATGGACAATCTTTCAGTCAACGCTTGCGCTGAATCGGTGGTACATGGATAAAAATACCGGGACGGGTCATTTACTTTTCCCGATTGTATTTTCTTCAATTCTTATTTTGTTATTGGCCTTTACGCCGCGTGGAGCAAGGTTTCTGAGAGCGCTTCGTCCGTCTTGGTTGTACAGTCTTCAATATCTAAGAATTCCTGTGGCTTCCATGTTTTACATTCTTGCTACATGGAAACAGACGCCTTGGGAAATGACTTTTTACGGAATGAATTTCGATGTGGTATTTGGGTTGATTGCTTTGATTTGCATGCCTATTTTCCCCAAGAAAAAAAGCAAGTATAAACTTGCTTTTAGTGTTTTCAATTTTATTGGAATTGCCTCTATTGTGTGGCAGTACATTCTTGTGTTGGGAAGTGTTCCTAGCGATTCACAGTGGCTTGGACTTACCCAACCGAATTACGCAGCGACTCACTTCCCATACGGATGGATGGTCACTGTTATCTTCCCGCTAATACTTGCTTCCAATGTTGCGCTATTGATTCAGAACCTCACGCACCACGAAAAGCCCGTTATGTAATTACGCTTTCTTCTCTTCCTTGTAAACCATAAATCCTGCGAAGGCAAGCAATGCGAAAAGCAATGCAGAACCTGCGTAAGAGATGGTAGTTCCTTTCTCCCAAACCTTCGGTTCGAAAGACCATTCAACGGTGTGCGTTCCGGCAGGAATCATAGCTCCGCGGAGAACATAGTTCACACGTGCAGCTTCCACTTCATTTCCATCTATTCTGCAAATCCATCCTTGTGGATAGTAGATTTCGCTGAACACCACAGGCTGCGCTTCCGCAGAAGTATTGTTCACTTCGTAGCGCAACACTTTCGTTTCGTAGGCCAGCATGCGAACTGAAGCAGTGCTATCAACTGCGCTTTGTGCTGCGTGGAATTGAGTTCCGAAAGAGGCCTGTGTTGTAGCTTCAATCTTCGAATCAATTTCACCCAAGGCCATCATCTCTTCGTCGCTGTTGTTGGTTGTTCTCACCTTCGAAATGAACCATGCATTGCCCATTGCGAATTTATTTGGAATGGCAGGTTGCTCCGGGTTTCCAATGTAATACTTCGTATTCAGCATATTCAAAACGGTCAGGCTTCCGCCCAACGAATCGAAAGTACCTGCTTGTAAATAAGCGATTGCACTGTCTAATTCCTCTGCTAAATGGAAATCAATTACTTCTTGCATGCGCTTCAATTTCGCACCGTGGTATCCACCAATGCTCTTGTGAAAGAACGAAGTCTCTGCATCGTTGAATGGATTGCCCAAACGAGCGACACGGAAATCTGAATTCAATTGAAGTGCTCCGAAATTGGCCACTTCCTTCATTGCATCTTTCGATTTCACGTGATCGTAAATTCCAGATTTTTTCAAAGCTTGTTCAAGCTCATTCGATTTATTATCGAAATCTGCTACGTTCGGTTTTTCCAAATCAAGAATAGAAAAATCCGCGGCCTTGGCCTTCACTGGAATCTCTTTGTTTTCGATTGCTACAAACTTCTTATACGCTCCTTTCTCTTTCTCTAAATTCAAATAACGTCTTGAAACGCTGAATCCGTCCATTAAGGCTAGAACACCTATCACCGGCAAAACAGCTAGCCTTAAATTCTTGTTTTTGACATAGATCAACGACAAAATAGCAGCTGAAACTACAATCACGAAAAACAAAGAGCGCTTGGCATCTGCTTTGAAAATTTCTGCGCGAACATCTTGCAACGCGCTGCTGTAATCGTCGATCATCGCTACCTGTTCTTTCGGAGCACTCTTCGCCATCTGATCGAATTGCTCTTGCTCTTGTGGACTTATCATTGTCCCGGTTGAACTCGGGCTTACATACAAATACATGATTACAATAGCGAAAACAGCCACTGCTCCAGTTAAAATTTTCTTTCCTTTTTCGCCCCAGGCAATTTCACCTTCCACCAATTTCTTCAAGAACATCATGCCCATTGCGGCTGCCATGACTTGAATAAGTACCAAGATCATTTTCGAATCTCGGAATTTGTTGTACATCGGAATTTTTTCAATGAACATGGAATTCAATCCAGTCATTTCTTTCAAGCATAATCCCAATGCCAATAAGGTAATCACAAGGAATGGCCACTTGATTCCGTCTTTCAATCCAACAAAAGCCAGGATGAACAACGTCATAATAGCAGCACCGAAATAGAACGCACCGCCGGTAAAGCGCTGTGCTCCCCAATAGCTGTTGGTTCCTTTTAGGTCGTCTTTGAATTTGTTTACATTTTTATTTCCTTTCGCAGCATTTGGAATAGCGTCTTTGTTTTTATCTCCGATTGCAGCAGAAGCACCGCCTTTGGCATTTGGGATTAACAATGACCATTGCTCTCCTGAAGCGAAGTTGTAGTCGAGAATGTAAGAACCGCTCAGACCTTCTTGTTCAATGTTTGAGCTTTCCTTTGGTTTAAGTGTAAGGTCTGAACTACCACGGGTGGTGTATTTGCTGTACTCGTAGGTCGTCATTAAATTACTCGCACTTGGAAGTACGGCAACTATGCTAGCAACAGCCAAAACAGCTAATGACATACCCAATGCTTTAAATTGTTTCTCAACAATTAAACGAACCGATTCTCCCAATGCAACAGCTACCAGCAAGAACGCCAAATAGTATGTCATTTGAAGGTGATTCGCAGCGATGTTCAATCCTAAGAAAAGCATGAAGATGGCACCACCTAAATAGGCTCTTCCTCTAAACGCCAAAATGAATCCACCGAGCGCCGGAGCTAAGAATGCAATTGAAGTTACCTTTCCCGTGTGTCCTGCTCCGAGATACAAAATGTTAATGGTTGCGAATCCGAAAGCGACTGCGCCAACGAGACTGTACCAAGGGCCCAATCGAAGACACAATCCGAGAATGTAATATCCTAAAAAGCAAAGAAACAAAGTTCCTATTGCACCGGGTAATCCGAGACGAAGAGTCAATAAAATCGGACGAAGCAAGTTGGCGTTGTGCTCTGTAGAAACTTGGTAAGCCGGCATTCCTCCGAACATGGAGTTCGACCAAAGGGCTTCTTCTTTGTGCAGTTCACGATAGTTGGAAAGCTCTTGAGACATGCCTCTCCACTGCACAATATCGTTCTGATCTAAATCGTATCCCTGCCATAGCGGAGAGAAATAAACACTCGATAAAATAACGAGTGAAAGAATTGCCACTGCGTGTGGCCAAGACAATTTCAAAAACTTATTCATGTTATTCTTGATCTTTTATTTCTACAAAATCTACATATTCGCTGTCGGGAGTTTTATTTCCAGACGTTTGTTTAGCTCTCTCATTTTGAGTATTTCCTTGTGCACGTTCTTTATTCTTTACCTCTTCGTTCACCTTATTCACCGCATAAGAAGCCGTAAGACGAATAAAAAAACGAAAGACCGCGGAAAGGAATAAAAGCCAAAGTATAATCTTCACTACACCACCTAAACTCGCTACCATTACTTCGTCGTTAATTCTTTAAATATTTGTTCTAATTTTTGATCAGACGCCATTAACTCGCTCACAGGCGCATTCGCCACCACGTTTCCTTTGCTTATAATGATTACACGTGAACACATGGCCTCTACTTCCTGCATAATGTGCGTAGAAAGCAGAACCGTTTTTTCCTTCCCCATTTGAATAATAATCTCACGAATATCCGCAATCTGGTTCGGATCTAATCCGCTCGTAGGTTCATCGAGAATTAGCACTTCAGGATCGTGGATAATGGCTTGTGCCAATCCCACACGTTGACGGTATCCTTTCGACAATTGTTGAATAGGCTTGTGTGCTTCAGGCGTTAGACCTACCAAAGCAATAACTTCTTCCACTCTGCTCTTCAAATTCTTTACTCCGTGAAGGCTTCCCGCAAAAGTCAAATATTCCCGCACATACATGTCTGTATACAAGGGATTGTGCTCTGGCAAATAGCCCACACGTCGCTTAACTTCTAATGGCTTTTCATTCACATCATATCCACACACAGAAACCTTTCCCGAATTGCACGGAATGTACCCCGTGATAATCTTCATCATGGTGCTCTTTCCAGCTCCATTCGGACCTAAGAAGCCAATAACTTCTCCTTTCTTCGCTTCAAACGAAACACCATTCAAAGCGGCTTGAGCACCGAACATTTTCACTACCTGACTTGCGGAAATTGACATGTAATTTTCTATCTAAAGTTTTCTAAAATACGAGTGTAAAGATAGCAGAAATCACTTGTCAGTTTAACCTCTGACTTTAGTCAATTCCAAGGCACATTTTTAATTCGTATATTCGAAGCGCGAATGACTAGCTGGCATGAATGAAAACAAATCAACATCAGAAGATCAAAATTCAGAACACATTTCTCTGGATAATTTGTCTACGCTTATGAATGGTTCGAAAGAACAAATGATTCGCATGACTAAAGTCTTTCTCGATCAAATTGAAAAGCACTTCAACGAATTAAAATTGGCGCTGAATGAAAACGATTTGGAGCAGATTACAGCCATAACCCACAAACTAAAATCTTCATTCCAGCTTTTCGGACTTAACAAAACAGGAGTTCTTTTGGAGCGTATTGAGCAAAAAGCAAAAACGTTAAAAAGTCATGACCTGAATTCTGAACTTCAGCTCATTCTGAACATGCAACCGCGACTTACATACCTCGTTCAAAAAGAATTAAACCAACTCTTACTTTCGAATTCAAATTCATGAACATTGCCATTTTAGCGTCTGGCGCTGGAAGCAACGCCGCTAACATTATTCAGCACTTCAAAAACACTTCGGTAAAAGTCAAGCTTATTGCTTGCAACAACCCAGATGCCGGTATTTTTCAAATCGCGAAAGACAATCAAATCGATTCGATGCTACTAACGAAAGAGAATTTCAAAACTTCTGATCAGTTCGTGCATCAACTTCAACAAATAGAAATAGATCTTGTCATTCTTGCCGGTTTTTTATGGCTCGTCCCAACAAACTTGGTAAAAGCCTTCGACGACAGAATCATTAACATACACCCTGCTCTGCTTCCCAAATTCGGAGGGAAAGGCATGTATGGACACTTCGTTCACGAAGCGGTTCATGAAGCAAAAGAAATCGAAAGCGGTATTACAATTCATTTAGTGAATGAAGAGTTCGACAAAGGAGAAATTCTCTTTCAAGCCAAAGCCAACGTTGAGAATTGTTCAGCTAGCGAGATAGAGCAAAAAGTTCGCGCACTCGAGATTGAACATTTCCCAAAAGCTATTGAAAACTTTATTTCGAAAATGTAATTTGTTACAAGCTTATGAGGCGTAATTTCGTCCCATGAATTGGGTAGAAATTGGTTCTTGCTTCATGGTCTTGTTCGCCGTAATTGACATCGTTGGCAGTATTCCCATTATTCTCGACACGCAAAAGAAAACGGGTAAGATACAACCCTTACTGATAACCTTGATTTCGTTGCTTTTGATGGTCCTCTTTCTATTTGCAGGAGAGTCAATTCTTAGCGTTTTCGGAGTAGATGTCTATTCATTCGCTGTTGCTGGCGCATTTATATTGTTTTTCATTGCCTTGGAAATGATTTTAGGGATTCGCATTTTTAAACAAAAGGAAACTTCGTCCAGCGTTGCCGCAGTTATGCCGTTAGCATTCCCCACCATTGCCGGTGCTGGAACCATTTCAACGCTCATAGCGCTCCGAGCAGAGTATCAGAGCATAAACATAGTCATTGCTGTTCTTTTAAATATGCCCATTATTTTCCTTGTATTGAAATTAACCAATCGCATTGAACGCCTTTTAGGTCCAAATGGACTTGCTATTCTAGAGAAAATGTTCGGGATTATTTTGTTAGCTATTGCATTGAAACTATTTAGTAAAAACATTGGATTTCTTTTTCCTCATTAATATTTCAACATGAAAAAAATCTATCACCTCGCAAATTGCGGAACCTGCCAGAATATCATCAAAGAGCTAAGTCCTCTTCCAAAAGTAACCGAACTTCAAGACATTAAAACTTCGGCAATAACTGAAGAGCAATTGACTGAAATGCATGCCCTTGCCGGTAGTTACGAAGCCTTATTCAGTCGTCGCGCGTTGAAGTACCGTGCATTAGGTTTGAATGAAAAAACGCTTTCTGAAAAAGAATACAAGAAATATATTCTGCAGGAATATACTTTTTTGAAGCGCCCTGTTATGGTCTTCAATGATCAAATTTTCATTGGCAACGCTCCTAAAACGGTTGCAGCGGCTAAGGCATTTCTCCAAAAGAAATAACTCTGCCCTGTGGCACAAAACAAGAACCTCGGTGCTCACCTTGCTTTATTCGTCGTAGCGCTAATTTACAGTGCGAACTACCTTATTGCCAAATGGGTCATGCCAAATCCTATTGGCCCGAATGCCTTCATTGTACTGCGCGTTTCCGGGGCATTAGCCCTTTTCTTATTGGTTTCATTTAAGTTCCTCGAACTTCCGAAACTTCGAGACGTCCCTCTTTTTCTTTTTTGCGGATTAACCGGCGTCGCTACCAACCAATTGTTCTTCTTCAATGGACTAGCGCTTACAACGCCTGTGAACGCTTCCATTATTATGTGCACCAACCCCATCTTAGTTGCCATACTTTATTTTGTTGGAAAAAGGAAGTGGCCATCGCTCATGACCACTGCGGGAATACTTCTGGGTTCCATTGGAGCCCTTGGGATTATTCTCTTGCGCGCGCCGTTCGAAGCCAGCTCCGATTACCTGAAAGGAGACTTATATATTCTCATTAACTCACTTTCCTATGGGTTGTATCTAACGACTGCGCCTAGACTAATGAAAAAATACAAACCCATTACTGCAATTACATGGGTCTTTACCGCTGGATTAATTTTCATACTTCCCATTGGATTTTCAGACGCAAGTGCAATTGCGTGGGGAACGCTAACTCCATTGCATTGGCTCAGTCTCGCGTTTATTGTTATTGCTGTCACCTTCCTAGCCTATCTCTTGAATATTTATGCGCTAAGCAAAGTTTCTCCAACAGTAACAAGCGCCTACATATACCTGCAACCATTATTGGCCGGAGTGTTCGCGTTTTTATTTGCTGGAATAGGAAATCAAGATCACACAGGAAGCATAACCTTAGAAAAGATTTTGTTCGCTCTGCTCATATTTGCAGGCGTGTATTTAGTTGGAAAACGAAACGATTAAAACGACATTTCCAATCCGATAGAAGGAAGCATTGGAAGCTGGTTCACACGTTTAGAAGTTACACGATCAATGTAAAAAACATTCGCTCTGTTGTAGGCATTGGTTAAGCCGAAGTTCATCTCCAAAGTAGATTTCTCCCACTTAAATGTCTTGCGAATATTCGCGTCCAAACGATGGTACCATGGCAATCTTCCCTCGTTCAGCGGAGCGTATTGAATTCCCAAAGTACTCGAGTTTGTGTAGATGTAATCGGTTGAAATTCCACCGCTCAAAGTTGGGGGTTCGTAACCACCTTGCGTTTGTGTAAATGGAAGTCCACTTCCCAAGTTCCAACGAGCGCTCATCTCCCATGAATCATTCTTTCCCCAAGAATGCGAAGCAACAACATTCACGTTGTGTCTGCGATCGAATACGGGGTCATACCAGCGCAAGCCGTCCCAACGATCTACATTCATAATTGAATAAACCACATTCACATTCGAGTGTTTCGTTGCGTATTTCAATACCACATCAATACCCTTTGCAAATCCACTTTCCAAGATAAAATCTTTGCGAAGCAACTCTGGCTTGTCCTGATTTTCTGCGTCGTCTGGGAAAATCTTATTTCGGTTCGTGTTTGTGACCTGCTTGAAATTTCTTAAATATCCTTCCACATTCAAATTTAACTCCTCGGTAATATCGAATTCAAATCCTGTAACCAAATGCGATGCTTTTTGCATCGAGTTTGAAACATCTTTCACCGATCCGTCTGGACGAGTTATTGTATTCTGAATTTCATCCGGGCTAGCTAAGAAACCGTAAAACAGATTCACAATATCTCTGTCGCTATTGGTTGCCATGAGATTCTGAGAATACAATCCGGCAGCTGTCTTCAAACGCAAACGCTCGTTCACTTTATACTTCATTCCTATGCGTGGCTCAGGAGAAACAGCAGACAAAGCGCTGTAATACTGCATGCGGAATCCTGGTTCAATAATTAATTTTTTTCGGTTGATTTTGTATGAGAAAAATCCGTTCAGTTCGGTTGTGTTTTGCTCAATGTCTATGCGAACTCCAAGTGGATTAAACGTATTGTAGTTGGTTGAAAATCCAACCACTTCAACGCCGTACTTGATTGCATCTTTTCCAAGGCTGTAGTTAAAGTCCAAACCGAAATTGAACGATGTAATTCCGCTTTTACGATCGGCTACCGATTCTTCTTGAAGAAGAATGTTGTACTTGCTCCATGCAAAATTTCCGTTGATCAGGACCGGCGAGCTGGTAGGCACAACCACAAAGTTTCCTCCCGCACCGACGTTCTTCCAATTCAAATTGGAGAGCGCTTGGTACTTCGTTACCTTATCGTCGAATGAAAATCCGAATAGATTGAACTTACTTCCGTTAGAACCGCCGAACGATAATTTTCCATATAAATCGGTGTAACTAAATGGCAATCCGTTTCCGTCGTTCACGAAGGGATAAACCTGCGGAGAAGTCTTGTCCAAGTAGCTGTTCTTCGCACTAAGTATGTAAGAGATACCACTTCCACTTTTAGTCAATTTTTTCAATGGGCCTTCCAATTGTACTTTTCCCCCAAACGGGCTAAATCCAATCTTACCATCGTGACCTTTCTTATTTCCGTCACGCGTTGTGATATCGATTACTGACGAAATTCTTCCGCCAAACTGGGCACCGAATCCTCCTGTATAAACGTCGGCATTCGAGATAATATCGGTATCGAAAACAGAGAACAATCCAATACTGTGAAACGGATTGTATACAATCATTCCGTCGAGAACTACTTTATTCTGAACAGGACTTCCTCCGCGAACAAAGACTTGTCCGCCTTGATCTCCCGTAGAAATGAATCCCGGTAATGTCGTCAGTACTTGAACAATATCGGTTTGTCCACCAAATGACGGAACGCGCTTGAAATCTTTTGGACGCAGTGTTTCAGAAGAAATGTTGACATTGTTGATCTGCTCCGAACGCTGATCGTTAATTTCCAAAATACCCATTATGTTAGATCCAGCCTCGAGTAAAATATTCGTCGAAACCAACTGGCCTTGTTTCACTGTAATGGTGTCTCTGTATTCACTGAAGTTGATCACCTTAACAAAAAGGTAATACGTACCCGGCTGTAATTTGGTCAAGCTGAAATAACCGTTCTCATCGGTATTGGTACCAACAGTGGTTCCCTCTAATGCAACCAAGGCCATAAGAATAGGCTCGCCCTTTTCTTTGCTTTTCACAAAACCACGAATGGTACAATCCTGAGCCTGAGACAGAAGTCCGCTAAGCAAGGCAACTACAAAAAAGATATTCTTCAACTTCATGATTTTCAATTCGAATAGTCGCGAAGATAAGATACTTCAACCCTACAATTAACAAGGATTGCGCATAAATTTCATTCAAACCACTCTTGAATTCTCGATTGAATTTGGCTTGAATACAATCTGTTCTTACCTTAGGCATTGTATTTGGCTATGTCCAAAAAATTATCCCTATGAAAAAACTATTGTTATTCATCTTTTTATTGGGCTCGCTGAAGAGCTTCGCGCAAAATGAGTATCCAGACTTGCTAGCCATGTTCGTAGATGAAAAATACGAGAAGTGTCTATATAAAGCAGAGAAATACACGTTAAACGAAAAGACAAAAAAGGATCCACTTCCTTACTTATTCATGAGCCGTTGCTATTTCGAAATGTCGAAGCGAGACACTTTCAAAGAGAAGTTTCCAACCGCTGGAAAAGACTGTTACAAATACGCTTCGAAATACGCTTCAAAAGACAAGGACAAAAGATTCTACGCCGAGCACGAAGACTACTTCACAGAACTGCGCAACGCCGCAGTGAGTGAGGCAGAGGTCATGCTAGATGCAAAAAAATTCACCAAAAGCAAAACTCTTTACGACAACCTAATTGACTGGGATCCGAACGATGCAGGTGCATGGATTATGCTAGGGGTTTCATTCCAAGGAGCCAAGCAAAAAAAAGAGGCTGAAAACGCTTTTAAGGCTGCTATGAAACTTGTTACAGACAAAACTTGTTCCGTAGAAATTAAAGGACAAAAAGATTTGCTGAGAAATGCAATCATCTATTACTCCGAAAAACTCTACACCGAAGGGAATTCAGCTGAAGCCAAAGTATGGTTGGAGATAGGAAAAGAATGGTTCATGGATGACAAAGAATACCAAGTGACATACTCGCAATACGCAAATTAATATTTTTTTATAGAATTGAAAAGCCATCTTCGGATGGCTTTTATTTTTTCAGGAAACTGCGCAGACGATAAAAGATTCCCTTTCCATTTTCCAATGAAAAATAAGGCGTGAGCTCACCTCCGAAACCACGGAAAAAGCGCTCTACCTCCGGAATCATGGACCCTTCAAAATCAAAAATCTCAGCACCTCTTTCCTGTGCAATTCCAATACAATGATCCAATCCACATGCAGACAGTGCGTTGTTTTCTTTCGCATTTGCAGCCGCTAGATAATAGGCCACGCCATTCATGAGCAAGCACAACGCCTTGTATTTTCCTTCATCACCAATAACGATATAAATATTCTCGTGCACAGCAGTGCTCACATTTTTAAACAACTCAACATGCTTCACCCCTTTCGAAGAAAGCGTTACACTGAAATTATCAAACTCCTCAATACTGAAAGGTCTTACTTCAAAATTAAAAGAATCCTTCTTCTTTAAAATGTTTTTCAATTTCGAATCAACACCCTCTCTCCAATCCGCATTTAAATTCAGACGATAAGTATACTTCTGTTTAGGTTGAATTCCCTTCCATATTGCGGCTTGAAAATCCTTGAACTCATGTGGGAAATCTAATTTCCAAAAGTCCCAAACGCTCGAATTTAAATAAGACACTACTGCCGCTAAAACTTCTTTTTCCTTAGAAATTCTCGTCGAGCTTTTTTCGTAATAAGCCAACCAAGTCCAGCCCACATTGGGCATTAAGGGTGGCGTTATCAATGAGCGAAAAAACTTCCGCTGCGTATCCCAAACCAAACAAGCCGAAACAGGCTGACCTCCATCTTCAGAAACAATAAGCACACCTAGGCGCTCATCACAATTGAAAACATCTTTCCAAATTGAACCAAAAAGACTCCCCTGAGCACTCGTAGAAAATGAGAAGTCAACAGCTGAAACAATTTCAATTTTCATGGAGAGATGTTTTTGTAGGCATCAACCAATATCTTTTCTTCGCATTCCCAATTCAAAACTTTCTTTGCTGCCCTTAAATTCTCGCGGTAGAAACTCAAATCTTCCTTTATCATGGCATCAATCGCCTCATTAATCGAATCGACATCCCAACTTTGAATAATTCTTCCAACCCCATATTCCTTTATCAATGCCGCACAATCAACCAGCGGAACTGAAAGCACTGGTATTTCAGAATGAATGTACTCGAATAATTTATTTGGAAGACAATATAAGTTATTCAGGCAAACAGGTTGAGTTGAATTCAATCCCACATCCGCACTTCCGGTATACGAGGGAATCTCTTTATAAGAGACCGCCGGAACGAAAAAAATATTATCCTTTCGCGCTGCAAAAGATTCTACCATGCCCTTAAAGGCACCAAAACCCATGAAAACAATTACAGCGTTTGAATCTTCGCGAGCATCGAAAGCATCCAGCAACATTTCCACACCTCTACCCTTGTCCAACATTCCCTGATAGATAAAAATGATCTGATTTTCATCTAAGCCTAGTTTTTTCCGAAGTGTATTAGATTTTGTAATGTGCATCTCATCCGGAAAATTTCTTATCAATGAAACATTCTTCAACTTATAAGTATTTGTATAGAATTTTTGTATTGAAGGACTCACGGTTATTACTACTTCTGTCCAAGAAATAAATAACTTTTCGATAGAACGAATTACGAAACGCATAAATATGTTCTTACCGTCTCTATGCGATTCAAGTTCATGACAATCGTAAATCAACTTCAACTTCGGACGAAAAATTTTTGCCAGTATGCCAATCGCAAAAGCTTCGTAGTCGTTGCAATGCCATGCTTCAACGTTTCGGTATTTCTTAACTGCCCGAAAGGCAAATTCAAAATATTGAATGGCGCCGATAAAAATATTGGAACGTTTCCAACGATCCGATTTCAAAGTTAGTCTTTCTACTTCCACTCCATTGAAATTCTCTTGAGACAATACATCTCCTTTTTTCCAAGCCACAACAGTTGTTGGAAATCCATTCTCCGAGAGACTTTTCGCTGTTCGGTAGACCCTATTATCGTTTTTAAAATTCGTAACCAGTAGAGAAATTATTTTCATGCTTGTAATGGATTCTTTCGTGCATATCGTTCCATGAAGAACAGAACAACAAGAATATTGATTGAAAAGTATATGACTTTGGAAATAACTAAAAACTTAGTCGCTTCCAATTCATTTAGTCCTTGCAAGTGCGCCAAATAAACCGCAACAATTGCCAAAACAAAATGCAGTGCGTCTAGAAACAGACCCACACGCTGCATGTTAATTCTGTAAGTGATGAAAGCCAACGAAGACGTGACAAAATTCAAGGCGAACCAATATATTAAATACTTCAAATACATGAATGAATTACCCCACGCTTCGCCAAAAATAAATCCCATTGTATTACTTGGAAGTATTTGCACGAAGAATACCATCCCTGCTGCCGCAATTAAAAACCGAAACAAAACTTTGTAATACAATGCACGCAATTCTTTCGCATCCTCAATTTCCGAAATGCGTTGAAAGAATACTTGAGAATAAGAATTACTTACCACATTCAAAGGCGCCATGAAAATTCTTCTGCACAACGCCATGAAACCCACTGCCGCCAATCCGTAATACAACGTGAATATTCCAACGTGAGCCCACTGTGCCAGTCTATTCAAAACACTTCCCCAAATACTAAACATGGGATAGTCTTTGTGAAGCACGGCTAGGGCCTTCATGCGTTCGTTAGAGAGATTCTTCAAACCTTCAGGCTCCGACTTTAAGAATTTCCAAAATGCATAAGCACCAGCAGCTATAGAACCAATTACAGTAGAAAAAATTAATCCCGAAGGACCCCAACCTCCAAATCCAGTTGCTATTTTAACTGGCTCTGAAGAAACGGCTGAAAGTACCTTCGAACGGGCAGCTACTTTATATTGTTTCAATCTCGAAAACCAATAATTGAACACATTAAAAACAGCCGTGAAAAACAAAACAATTGGTAAGGTCCAGAGATAAATGGCAATGGATTCATTCATTAACCAATATGAAATATCCTTTGCAAGAAACAGAATAAGTACAGAAAGGACCACACAAGAATAGAACGCTACCTTCAAAGCGAGCGCTGCAATATGACGCGCGTCGTTCTGCTCTTTGGGATGCATAATTGCGAATTCATACTTGCCTGTAACAACTACTGAAAGCACCGTTACTAGCATAGTATATTGCTCAAGAAGAGTAAAATCTTCCGGAGTAAATAATCGCGTTATGAAGGGTGCTAAAACAAAAACGAGTGCCTGTCCAATTATAGTTCCGGCCATCAGCGTGAAGACATTCTTCATATACTCAGCCCGCATGAACTTCGTGAATCGCTCAGATACTCTGTACTTCATGAAATGAATTAACCGTTGATTTTCGCCGCAGAATAAATTCGCTCAATAATCTCAACAACCTTTAATCCCTCTAAGGCGTTGGTCGTAATATTGGAAACACCGCTGATTGCCTCAACTACATTCTGGATAATGAAAATGTGATTCGCAGCGCTTCCCTTGTAATGTCCGTAATCGTTGGCTGGATTCCCTTCCGACAACTCTGGCATGGTGTAATTTTCAATTTGACAATACGCCACTTCGTTCATGTACTGACCTCCAATTTTCACGGTTCCTTTTTCAGCCACAACTGTTAAGCTGCTTTCGTAATTTACAGTGCTAACAGCGGTAGAGAAATTAATAGATCCCATCCCTCCTTCAACCAAATCAAACATAACAATTCCTGAATCCTCAAACTCGGTAGAATGTGTGTGATTGAAATCGTGCAGACGCGCTTGGATATTATCTATATCGCCGAAGAGCCAATACATAATATCTATGAAGTGAGAAAACTGGGTGAACAAGGTCCCCCCATCTAAATCTTTGGTTCCCTTCCATCCACCTTTCTTATAATAACGATCGTCTCTGTTCCAGAAAAGATCAATGTTCACCATGTATATTTTCCCTAAAACACCCGATTGAATCAATTCTTTCATCCAAACACTTGGTGGACTGTATCTGTTTTGCATTACGCAAAACACTTGCTTATTTGCACGCAAAGCCTCGAAAATTACTTTTTCTCCGTCCGCCTTATTCAATGCCATTGGCTTTTCAACCACGATGTGTTTCCCAGCTTTCAAGGCAAGAAGAGCGTGTTGCGCATGAAGTCCGTTTGGTGTGCACACACAAACAACATCAACCTTTTCCTTCTCCAACATTTCCTCTGGGGTTGAATACAAGCGAATGTCATCGGAGACGCCACATTCTTCACGCGAACGAACGTCGCACATCGCAGACAATTCAGTATGTTCGTTACGCTGAACCATTTCTGCATGGCGCTTACCAATGTGCCCAGCACCAATGACAGCAAATTTAATTTTACTCATAAATATTAATCTACTGCAAAAGTACGGACAACAAGGCGAATTAATCCCTTGGAGAGGGATTGGATATGATAAAACCTAGGTTGAAAAGTATGCTCCAAGGTTTTTCCTTTTGCTCGTAGTAATTGGCCGACAAACTCACAGGACCAATTGGGGAATGATAAACCAATGTGCCGCTGCCAACCCCATAGGTTCTATATATATCTGACGATGGAACAGCTGATGCCTGAAATGGCTGATAAGCATATACATCAGCGCGAATGTCAAAATTTTTAGTGAGGTGAAGAACCGGAGAAATTCCGACAGTGAAAAACGAAGTTGCTCTATAAACAGGCAAATAAAATGTTCTGAATTCCGGAAAGAAACTTGGTGTCGGACTCATAATAGAGGTAGCAGTTGCATTCTGAAAATCTTTTTGTCCCGACCACATGACTTCGGCTTTTACTCCAAACGAAAAACGAGGCTGATTCACAATGTAGTTCTCATAGAAAACACGCATTTGAAGCCACATATGTGAATTCGTAAGAGTGTCTCTGTTCGAACTTGTGGTGCCTGGTATGGTATATTCATTTCCACTCACCCCTTTTCCAACCACTCTAATTTGAGAACCTGAAGAGGCATATTGAATTCGATTCAATGTATTTCGTACATAATTGAACCGCACCATTTTCGCATTGAATTCAGTGACATCAGCAGTATCAATACTTAAGAAATTCTTCGTTTGATAATAACTATCGTTTTGGCGGGTATATATCGCATCTATTTTAAACTTCGCCTTCCGTCCCGCAGGTAAAATCCAACTCGCTTCGCCAAATCGTTCGTTCAATAGGACATAAGATGGCTTTACATCTTCAAAAAAAGTTGTCAAACTCTTGTAATAATCCCAACGATTCTGAGTGAAAGAAACTTCAAATGCAATGGGCAAATTGAACAACATAATTTTAGAACGAACCTTCGCTTGAACCGAGCCATAATACCTTCCGAAGTAACTGTTGGCCTCAAGAACGGTGTTAACTCTTCCAAATAAATTATATCGCAATCCAACATAACCCGTATTGATTGAACGCGAACTAAAGTTCCCTCCGAATGAGACCATAAAATCTTTCTCTCGCTGAACGCTAAGATCCAAAACATACTTCCCAGTTTCCGGTTTGAAGAACATTTTCGGATAAACCGATTTTATGCTTCCGTCTGCCAATAACCTGAAATAAGTCCGCTGCAAATCACTCAATGGAATTGCATTTTCTTTCCTTCCTAAAAGTTCACGAACGTATTGTGTTTGTCCTTTAGGCAACCCCTCTAATCTCACCTCATCAACCACCAAGGGAGCACACTTCGAAGCAAACTTTTTTCGTTTGTTTTGAAGTTCTTTTGACGAAACTTCACGTTCAATGAGTCTCTTTATTTGCGGAAGAGATCGTAACGTTGAAACATATCCTGAATCTATTGCCGCAATAGAATTCGAAAACTCAAAGGTACCTGTGCTGCTGGTGTTGGGTTGAACAATAAAGACTTCTTCGCATGGAATAAAAACCTCCTTCTGAGAAACAATCATAGCCTCCAATTGAGACATCAGATCATTCTCTTTCGGATCGGCAGGAACACCTGAAACATTACAGCCTAAAATTACATCTGGATGAAAATCGCGATACATAACATCCATCGGGAAGTTGTTGTAAATTCCTCCATCATAAAGCAACAGCCCATCTATTCTTCGCGGAGGCATGTAAAATGGATATGTGCAAGAGGCACGAACCGCTTCATTCAAAGAACCCTTCTTGAAAATTACTTCCTGCTTGTTTTTCACGTCGGCCGCAACACATCGAAACGGAACAAACAAACTATCGAAATTTTGTTTTGCACCTTCGCTGGCAGCACTCAACAACTTCATATGGACCCAATCCATAAGAGCAGGATTAATTAAATTCGTTGGAAGGGTATTCGATATGTTATCGCCACCAGAATACTTCAAACTAACCATAGCTGCAGTGGGTTCCGATTTCAAATAATAAAACTGCATGTCCTGCGGAAGCTCTTGCCCTTCGGATAACAATCCAAATTCGGGTGTTCTGCACAAAGAGTCCATTTGTCGAGTTGAATAACCCGCTGCATAAAAAGAGGCGATGACTGCACCCATGCTCGTCCCACAGATATAATCGATAGGTACATTGTTCTCTTCCAATGCACGAAGAAATCCTATGTGCGCCATGGCAGTAGCTCCGCCGCCACTAAGAACCACACCCACACGTTGTGCGTTTGTCCTCTGCACCTGCACAAAGACAAACAAAAACAACATCGCAAAGCGTAATTTCATCATGGTGCAAAATTGCATCTACTTTTCCATTCATTGACTATTAAAACATAAAAAATTAAACAACATTTGTTTCCCAACTGATTTAAGAATAGCGATGTACTTTTGCAGTATGAAATCGATCCGAAATAAACGCAGATTGTTAGGGGTGCTATACCTTATGGCAGCTTACCTCGTTTTTCAATTGGTTTGGTGGGGATGGCAATTGTACAAGCTACAATTTGCCTATTTACAGCAACTCAAATCAGAAGGAGCCACTCTTCCAGAAAATGCGCTTCGAAATAAAATTTTTATGATTGTAGGGGAAGGCGGAGTTTTTCTTCTGCTCTTGTTTTTGGGAATCTGGTGGATTAAGAAAAATGTTTGGCAGGATTTGAAACGAGCACAAAAAGAAAAGAATTTTTTACTCGCAGTGACTCATGAATTAAAAACACCTATTGCTGCTATTCGCTTGAATTCGCAAACACTCAAAAACCGTAAACTATCGGAAGAACAATCGCAAGATTTGTGCACAGACATCATTACCGAATCAAACCGTCTCGAAACCTTGGTGAACAACATTTTGCTCGCTACACAATTCGAACAAAACACCGTCCTCGGAAATTGGCAAAAAACAGATTTATCCGCACTCGTTGAAGCGCAAATAAAGCGATTCCAACAGCTCTTCCCTGAGCGCACGGTAAACTCAAACATTCATTCGAATATTTTTTTGCAAGCGGAAGAGAACATGCTTGTGAGCCTGCTTTTCAACCTTCTCGAAAACGCTAATAAATATTCACCCGTTTCTGAACCCATTTCAGTTTTATTAAAAGGAAGTGATCACATTGTTCTATTGGAGATTTCAGATTTCGGAATAGGTATTCCTAACGAAGAACGCAAATCAATTTTCGAAAAATTTCATCGCGTTGGAAACGAAGAAACTCGTTCACAAAAAGGCACTGGATTAGGACTTTATATCGTGAAAGAAATTTGCAAAGCACATAAAGCAGAAATAACCATTAACGATAACTCCCCACGTGGAAGTCGCTTTCAAATTACATTTTCAAAATGACGAAAAAAGTAGGTCTTATTATTTTAGACGGCTGGGGCATTGGGAAGAACGATCACTCGAATGCTATACTTAGCGCGCAAACTCCTTTCACACATCACCTGAATAAAACAGCAGCTCACGCGACCTTGCGCACAGACGGAGAATTCGTAGGTCTTCCGGAAGGACAGATGGGGAACAGTGAAGTGGGACATATGAATATCGGAGCCGGAAGAGTTGTGTATCAAGATTTAGTAAAAATTCACTTGAGCATTCGCAACAATGAGTTGCATAAAAATGAAGTACTCTTAGCTGCCCTTCAACATGCAAAAAAAGAAAATAAAAACGTTCACTTTATTGGGCTGGTTTCAGATGGAGGCGTGCATTCGCACATCAATCATTTGAAAGCACTTGTTGACATTTGCGAGGAGCAAGAACTTTCGAAAGTGTTCATTCATGCGATTACAGATGGAAGAGACTGCGATCCGAAAAGCGGTGAAGGATTTATTGAAGATATAGAAAACCACTTGGACGGAACACAAACTAAAATTGCTAGTGTGGTTGGAAGGTACTTCGCCATGGACCGAGACAAACGTTGGGAGCGAGTTCAGAAAGCGTATGACCTGTTTACAAGCGGATCGGAAAACAAAAGCCCCTCTGCATCATTAGCCGTTGCGCAATCTTACGTGAATGGCGTTACCGATGAGTTTATTGAACCTATTCAAATTGAAGGAAACTATCAAGGCATTGAAGAAAACGACGTGGTTATTTGTTTCAACTTTAGAACAGACCGTTGTCGTGAAATTACCTTGGCACTTCATCAACAAGATTTTCCAGAATTTGGGATGAAGAAGATGCCGTTGTATTACGTGACCATGACACGCTACGACGATTCATTTCAGAACGTGCATATTCTTTTTGAAAAAGATAATCTCACGCACACGCTTGGAGAAACATTGTCTTCCGCAAACAAAACGCAATTGCGTATTGCAGAAACTGAAAAATATCCGCACGTAACGTTCTTTTTTAACGGAGGAAGAGAAGAACCGTTTGAAGGTGAAAGCAGACTCATGGTGCCTTCGCCAAAAGTTGCAACCTATGACCTTCAACCTGAAATGAGCGCGAAAGAAATTGCTTCTTCATGCATTCAATTCCTTCATGAAAAAACTCCCGATTTCTTCTGTTTGAATTTCGCTAATCCAGATATGGTTGGACACACTGGCGTATACGAAGCTATCGTTAAAGCCATTGAAACAACTGACGCGTGTCTACAACAAGTAGCAGAGACGGCCATTTCATTAGGTTATTCACTTATCGTAATTGCCGATCACGGGAACGCAGACTGCGCGGTAAACGAAGATGGTTCTCCGAATACCGCACACACCACGAACCCCGTTCCCGTGTGGATTGTAGACAAAGAAATCACAAAAGTGAACGACGGGAAATTGGCAGATGTTGCACCAACAGTCCTTACACTTTTGGGAATAGAAAAACCCCAAACAATGTCTGGGGTTTCACTTATCTAGTGCTTAATAATTCTTAAGGCTTCTTGTGCATAACGTGCACATATCCTTCTCGGCTAATTCCGTCTGAACGATTGAAGATCCAGAAATACACGCCATCTTCAGCTTCTGTTGCATCCCACGGAGTAAGATTACTGTAATTCAAAGACTCGTAAACAAGAGTTCCCCAACGGTTATAAATTCGAACTTGGCTGTTTGGGAAACTTTCAAGCCCCTGAATTCTGAAAAACTCGTTATCGTAATCATCTTCATTGACAAGCAATAAGTTTGGCTCATGGGTGTCACAAACAGCAATTATAAATGGAATAATGCCCTGCTGATTGCACGCGTCTGTCACTATAACGTCAGAAGCATCATCTGCTATTCCGGTAATCGTATTCGTTAGTGGGTTCAATATCATTGTCAACACATCGAATTGATAAACGTAGGGTTGTAATCCGCCATAAACCAACAATTCCGATTCAATTCCCGCGCACAAATCCTGGGCTGTAGCGAATCCAAAGACGGGCGGTTCTGTTATTGTGAAGTCATCTGTAAACGTAGAACCGCAATAATCAGAGAACGTGTATGAATAAGTTCCTGCCGATCCTTGCGTAAAAGTTTGAGTGGGTCCAGCCTGCCCATTCGACCAAGAATAGATGTATGGAGGCCAGCCACCCTGAGCTCCAGGATTAACCGTTAAAGATACTCCTGGGCAAAGCAAAGAATCCTCAGTTGGAGCAACAAACATACCCGCATAATCAAGTAAGTCCAACGAAGCGCTCACTGAAACAGAGTCACAGGCGCCTTCACACAAATAGCTGCAACTAATGGTAATTGTTTCCGTACCCTCAAAAATATTATCCGGAATAGTTATGATATCTATTACAAAAATAGTATCAGCAACTACAAATTGTGTGACACCATTGGTGTGGTAATCCTCTAAATAAGTTGCAGTTCCTCCAAAAATTAGATTCACCGTATCCCCTTGAGCTAAACAATCCGGGAAGTTGAATGTAATTTGTCCGTTTACGCAACCTTCCAAAACTGAATTCGGAGGAAGGTTCGGAGCTGGATTTACTACACTAGAAGAAATTCCTGCGTTATCTGTTCCTGTGGTAAATGACCCAGCTTCAATAATTACGTCTGACTTCAACGCTTGATCAGATCCGTTTGCAATCGCTAAACGAATGTGATACGTCTCACCGCAAACCAAGTCATACTGAGCTGCAATCTTCACCGTAAAACCATTCAAGTTAATAGGAATCCCACCCGCTCCATTGTCAATGTAATAAGGCGCATTTATCACATTGTTAACCGAACTAATGGTTATTGGCAAAGGTGGTGCCGACTCAGGAACAATGGCAATATTCACCGACCCACCCGGAAAAGCTGCTGGGCTTGCATACGAACCCGTGATTCCAGGACCGCTTAAGAAGAATGCAAACACGTCATTGAATTGACTATTCACCCATTGCAAATATTCATCTGAACCGAAAATGTAATTAAAGTTCAAACTATCTCCTACTGCTATGAAATCAAATTCAAGCGAAGCAATGTTGTTGACTGAACCAACGGTGAAAAATTGACCTATCAACGGAGGAACAGAATTCGCTACTGCTAATAAGTCTGGGTCACCGGCGATATTGGGTGTTAGGAATGTCCCGAAAAAATTGGGGACAACTTCTTGCGCATCAGAGCAACCTATTACAACACCTTCAGTAATTTGAAAATTAGGATCTGTATTGCCTGTCATCTGACCCAATTGTAATGGCAACCCGTTGAACACAGCATTTGAATAGGTTACCCCAGGACCCAACAGTGATTGAACCGCCTGATCTGCCGTCACGTAGGTCACGGCAATTTGCGAACTCACGAATTGACTAATTAATACACCAAATACAAATAGTATTTTTTTCATTCCAAAAAGATTTCTTTCCAATTGACCACATACGTGTACGTGAAGTTGCCTCGGTAGGTTTATTCTTCAAATATAACAAATCCTAGTTAGTTTTGACGCATGCACGAAGTCATTCGAATTGAAAATCTTACCCGATTCTATACCATTGGTGAAGAAACCGTGCGGGCTTTGAATGGCATAAACCTATCTATTCAAAAAAACGAATATGTAGCGCTAATGGGGCCGTCAGGCTCCGGCAAGTCCACGCTCATGAACATTATAGGCTGTTTAGACACTCCCACTTCCGGAGAATATTTTCTGAACGGACCAAACGTTGCTCAACTATCAGACAGCGAACTAGCAGCCATTCGAAACAAAGAAATTGGCTTTGTCTTTCAAACATTTAACCTACTTCCAAGACTAACAGCTCTGCAAAATGTGGCTCTTCCCCTCGTCTACGCCGGAATTCCTGAAGCCGAACGATTAAAGAAAGCCAAAGAGGTCTTGGAACAAGTTGGACTAGGCGATCGAATAAAACACAGACCGAACGAACTCTCAGGCGGACAGCGTCAGCGTGTTGCAGTCGCAAGAGCGCTTGTGAATCACCCTTCAATTATTTTGGCCGACGAACCCACGGGAAACCTCGACTCGAAGACCAGTGAAGAGATTATGCAATTGTTAGACATCATTCATCAAGCAGGAAACACCATTGTTCTGGTAACACACGAAGAAGACATTGCCCTTCGTGCGAAACGTGTGGTTCGCATGCGCGACGGAATTGTTGAAAGCGACCAAGCTCAAGTATAACCTCTCGTGGCGTATATTTGCCACTGATTTTTTCACCATGAACATCAAAGAAATAATTTCTTCTCTTCCAATAGGAACGAACATTCAACTCAACGGTTGGGTGCGCACTTTTCGTAACGAGCAATTCATTGCGCTAAACGACGGTTCTTGCATTTCCAACTTACAAGTCGTTGTAAATGCAGATTCTCTTTCGGAAGAAGACAGCAAACGCATTCACACAGGTGCATGTATTGGTGTTCACGGAACGCTGACAGAGAGTTTAGGTAAAGGCCAAGCGATAGAACTTACCGCTTCGAAAGTTGAAATTTTGGGTGAAAGCAATCCGAACGAATTCCCCATTCAAATGAAAAAACATTCATTGGAATTCCTTCGTGAAAAAGCCCACTTGCGTTTCCGCACTTCCACGTTCAGCGCGGTGTTCAGACTTCGTCATCAATTGTCTTTCGCCATTCATAATTATTTCAATCAAAACGGATTTTTTAACATTCACGCGCCTATCATCACCGGAAGCGATGCTGAAGGTGCTGGGGAAATGTTTACCGTTTCCAACTTCGATTTAGAAAACCCACCACGTAAGGAAGACGGAACAATAGATTTCGGAGAAGACTTTTTCGGAAAGCACACGCACTTAACTGTAAGCGGACAGCTTGAAGCAGAATTGGCTGCACTGGCACTTGGAAAAGTATACACGTTCGGTCCAACGTTTCGTGCTGAAAACAGCAACACCAGCCGTCACCTTGCAGAGTTCTGGATGATTGAGCCGGAAGTTGCCTTCAACGACTTGGCTGCGAACGCAGATTTGGCTGAAGACTTTTTGAAGTATTGCATTCGTTACGTTTTAGAAAACGGAAAAGAAGATTTGCTTTTCCTTCAAGAACGCGAAGCAACTGAAGACAAACAGAAACCCACAGAGGAGCGCCAAACTGCGCCACTCATCGAGCGTCTTGAGTTCGTTGCGAACAACACCTTCGAGCGCATTACCTACACCGAAGCAATTGACATTCTTTTGAATTCAAGTCACTACAAAAAGAAGAAATTCAAATACCCTATCGAATGGGGAATTGATCTTCAAAGTGAACACGAAAGATTTTTGGTTGAAAAGCATTTTCAAAAACCGGTCATTCTAACGAACTACCCTGCTGGCATTAAAGCGTTTTACATGCGCATGAATGAAGACCAAAAAACCGTAGCTGCTATGGATATTTTGGTTCCAGGAATTGGTGAAATTATAGGTGGAAGTCAGCGTGAAGAACGTTACGATATGCTCCTTGAAAAATGCAAGCAGTTCAACATTCCAGAAGAAAGTATGTGGTGGTATTTGGAAACCCGCATGTTCGGTACTTGTAAGCATGCCGGATTCGGATTGGGCTTCGAAAGATTAGTGATGTACGTTACCGGAATGACAAACATTCGCGACGTAATTCCATTCCCTCGCACCCCGAAGAACGCAGAATTCTAAATTGAATTTTATTTCTGAATCAACGCTATCCAGACCGAAGTCTTGTAGTTGTCTATGCGTGTCCAAATGGGACGAACAACACCGTTCACCGCTGAGATATTGTTGTAGTCTCCAAGAAATACACTTGCATTAGATTCAAACGGTTTCTCGCTAATGCGCTCATTGGCCCAAGTCTTTCCGCCATCAATTGAAGACGCTAAATAAACATCCGTGTTATAATTAGTGTAATTTCTTCTATCGTAAAACACTGCATACAAATTTCCGGTTACAACATCAACAGTCATCCAAGGAAAAAACTGTGGCGTGTTGGTTTTATCGTTGTTCACGCGAACAGCTTCAGTCCAATTATCTCCGCCATCCGACGACGAAGAAACAAAAACATCTACATCTCCGTTTCGCTCATCGCTCCAACACAAATACAGATTACCTCTGTTCGGTCCCTGACTTAAATCGCTCAATAGAATTGGCATTCCGTTGGCGCGATAAACACCCGGGATTTCCTGATTCCATCCGCCAGGAATTGACATAGCCACTTTCGATTTCGGCATCCAAGTATTTCCACCATCCAAAGATTTGTTGAAGTAGATATTCTCCTGGTGCGCCCAAGCTACATACACTTCGTTATTCACTCCTGCTGCTGGAACTGCACCTTCGGTAGTATTGTCATCATCGATACATCCACCTTCAACATCACTAATGCTCACTGGCTTTGAAAAACTGTTTTCTCCCTCCTTTCCTTTTGAAAAAAGAATTCTCGAATGATCATTCGGTTCTTTACTGTCGTATTTATCAAACTCGGTCCAAGAAACATATATTTCACCTCCGTCTTTCGATGTGGTTGCCCATTGTTTATCTTGATCTTTTGGTGCATTGGTGCCAATGGCTATTCCATCGGTCCAACATTTCTTCCTACATGAAAACTTTTTTTCCTTCAATTGCTGAATAACAATGGACTCTAGCCAACGAGAATTACTGTAACCGCCATTTCCTGGATCTCCTAAATGCAGGTAATAGAAATCACCTAGCGGAGATGCAATAATCGTTGGGTCTCCATAAACCCCATGAGAAGACTTCAACACATCGTGATCCCAAGTGATTCCACCGTCAATGCTTTTATAGACATTGTTCAATATTGAACCAGCAACCATTCTTTTCGGATTGGTTGGGTCAATGGCTATGCTTGGTTCGCAGGGATTGAAAGAAGAGAAAATCCCTTCTCTTGACTTAAGTTCAATATTCTTGTAATCGCTTTGCGCAAAAGCGCAAACACATACGATACAACTAAGACCTAGAATGAAATTTCTGAGCATATTCTTTAGCGAAATAAGTTAGAATAACACTTGCGCCAGAACGTGCAATACTCGTAAGCATTTCAGGCATGGCCTTGTCGTAATCTATCCAACCTCTTTCCGCAGCTGCCTTCAACATGGCATACTCGCCACTTACGTTGTATGCTGCTATGGGCAAGGAAGAATAATTACTCAAATCGCGAATCACATCTAAATAACACAACGCCGGTTTCACCATCAAAAAATCTGCTCCTTCTTCTTCATCCAATTCCGCTTCACGCAATGCTTCTTTGCTGTTTGCGTAATCCATTTGATAGGTCTTCTTATCTCCGCTTTTCGGAGCGCTGTCTAATGCTTCACGGAAAGGGCCATAAAACGCACTCGCGTATTTGGCGGTGTATGACATAATGCCCACATTCACGAATCCTTGATCGTCTAATGCATCGCGAATTTCACCCACACGCCCATCCATCATATCGCTAGGACCTATGATGTCGAATCCAGCTTCAGCCTGAGCAAGAGCCATAGCTGAAAGAATAGGTAATGTCTCGTCGTTTACAATCTGATTGTCGATGACCAATCCGTCGTGACCGTCTGAACTGTATGGATCCATAGCAACATCCGAAATAAATATCGCTTCAGGAAAACGCTTTTTCAATTCGCGAATTGCGGTCAAATAAAAGTTTGAAGCATCCAATGAATAGCTGGCGTACTTGTCTTTGTACTTCTCATCAACGGCAGGAAACAAAATGAAATTGGTAACACCCGCATTCATGCACTCGTCCACTTCAACCATTAATTTTTCCAAACCAAATCTGGAAATTCCAGGCATGCTTAGAATGGGCTGTATAGCCTGTTTGTCTTCCAACAGAAACAACGGATACACCAATTGTTCGAGCGAAATTCTTGTTTCGCGAACCATTCCTCGAACAGAGGAGTTTGCTCTATTTCTTCTTGGACGTATGCGCATTACAACAGTTCAGTTTCAACTTGAGACTTTAAAACATTGAAAGCAGAATCTTGCTCCTTAGCCAGTTTCAAAACTTGCTCATCTTTTAATCCTTTGAAAAACGCATCGTCTTTAATGGCAGCTCCTACTGGAATTTCTTTCAAATTCAATTTATAATTAATCACGTCATCCTTCAATGTATTAATCATTGACGTTCTCTCCGACAATTCATTCACACGAATAATTCCTGCGCTATCCAACGGATTTTGAGTTAGCGTTGCTATCTCCTTTTCAGCAGCAGCAATCTCCTTATCTAAATCTGAAACCAATGCATTCTGCTTTGAAAGAACTCCTTGCTGTGTTGTGCGCGCTTGCTTCAAAATTTCCGTTTCAGAATCGAAACAAGACGCAATGCTCAAACTCAAAAAAACTCCTAAAACTACACCTAACTTTTTCATATTACTCTTTTAATTTTTTCTCGTTCATTTCCGGATTTTTCGGCACCGGATCGTAGCCGCTTTTTCCCCAAGGGTGACAACTTAAAATTCTTTTTCCTCCAAAATAAATTCCTTTCACAACCCCCCACTCTTGAATGGCCTCTGTAGCATATGCGCTGCAGGTTGGCTGATACCTGCAATTCGATCCTAACCATGGAGAAATAAACCCCTGATAAAATCGAATGGGCAAGATGAAAAGCCATTTCAATAATCTAGACAAATTTACTCGTATTTAGTTCAAAGGAAAAACATAATAAGCCAATCCAATCGCAACAATAATTACAGGAACTAACAAGATTCGGGTGACCATGTTCGCATGAATGCGCAAAAGGCGATTCAGTGTAACAGAAATAAATAATATTCCTGAAATGCAAAGCAGTTGCCCTAACTCAACGCCTATGTTAAATCCAACCAACTTCCCCACTAGGCTTTCGCCTTTCACAACCATCATTTTCAATTCTGTTGAAACAGCAGAGCCGTGAATAAATCCAAAGAGAGCTATGACCAGAATCGTTTTCCAAGGCAGTGTCGCAGTTTCTGTCGGAGAAATCAAGCGTTGAATTCCACGAGCAACAATTGTCATAGGAATTGCAAATTCAACCCACTTCAAGGGAATCATGGGGTAATTAAACATTACTGCGAATGCAGCAAAAGCGTGACCCAATGTAAATCCAGTTATTGACCACAGCAACATTCGTCTATCGTTGAATGTCAAGCCTATCGCCAACACCCACAAAAACAGGATATGATCAATGGCATCCTTATTCAGGATATGAAATATTCCGTTCTGTATGTCTTCAAGAAGTGTCATGAATAATACACTTCTTAATATTTCTTCTTGAATTTCTTCTTCTTATTGTTGTTGTTGTTACGCTTCTTGTTGTTGCGGTAACTGTCTTCAACAAAGTCGTTGTACTTCGATCCTTGAATGGTCTTCACTGCGTGAATCTCTTGAATATTCTCGACTGACAATTTTCCAGCACTCAAATATTTCAAGTCTTCTAAAATCACATCGTCAGTAATTGTAGCCCTATTCCAATTCAAAGCATTTTGCTTCATCAGCGTTGCAATTGAAATTGTAAAGTTCATGCGCTCTTCCCCTTCCTCCATGGCAACGCACTTGTCTATCATCTTCTCTACATATCTCCCATAGTGACCAAATTTTACGGTTTCCTGAGGATAGGCAATACGATTTGGTTTAACAACAAACTGAGACGGTTCTGGTTTCGGATAAGGAGAGTCCACGTCTAAGCGAAAGTCGCTCATTATGTGCAAGTGATCCCAAAGTTTGTGATTGAAATCTTCCATGTCACGCAGGTAAGGAAACAACTGTCCCATTACAGAAATAATGGCCTTGCAACAACGTGCGCGTTCATCGCGGTCTTCAAGACTTAAAGAGTACTGCACCATCTTCTGAATATTTCTACCATATTCCGGTAAAGTAATTTCAGGACGTGCGCTATTCATCTCTAACGGCACAACAACATCTGGCTTTTGAAAGCGGTGGGGATTCATAATAAATTTAAATGAGGTCTAACAAATATACACTACAATTAAGCGCCTACAATTTTCAACTTCGCGAATTTCAGCAGCAGTTGCTTTTGTCCTTCTGAAGGAAAGAAAACGGTAGCCTTTTCATTTGGGTTTTCACCTTCTACTTTAATGACTTTTCCTTTACCGAATTTTTCATGTTGAACTTCAACTCCAACTTGAATTTCATGCGGCAAGGCCCAATCTCCTGCAGGAAGGGGAGCAGGCGCGTTCATATCCACTTTCTTCAACTTACTAGTATCGATTTGGGGTGGCATGGGCGGTGCCGGCGGAGACGAAGACTTCGGTCTTTCCTGAAGCGGAAGCTTGTTTATTCCTCCGCTGAATTTCCCTCGCTCTTCACCAAAATCAAATGATTTCGATGGTGAAGGAGATTTCTTTCCCGAAGTTGTTTCCAAAAACTTTTCGTCTATTTCTTCAATAAATCGCGACGGTTCACAATAGGTGAACTGTCCCCATTTGAATCGCGAATTGGCGTAAGAGAGAATGGCTCTTTTTTCAGCACGGGTAAGAGCAACATAAAAAAGTCTTCGTTCTTCTTCTAAGTCTTCACGTGCGTTCAGAGACATTTGTGAAGGGAATAGATTCTCTTCCATTCCAACAATAAAAACATTCGGAAATTCTAATCCTTTCGCCGAGTGAATGGTCATGAGCGAAACGCATTTCGATTCGTCTACATCTGTGCTTACCGTATCTGTAAGCAACGCCACATCTATCAAAAAATCTGACAACGAAGGAACCGACCCGTCTTCCAATTCACGCTCGGAAAACTCTTTCAATCCTGCTAATAATTCTTGAAGATTTTCTACACGAGCGACACCCTCAGGCGTGCGATCAGCGTTCACTTCTACAAGTAAACCCGAAGCTGCGGCAATGTGCATACCCAAGTCGTAAGCCGGCTTCGTGGTTAGCTCTGTTGCAAAGCTTTGAATCATGGTAACGAATTCGTTCAGCTTGTTCGCAGTGGCTCCAGATATACCAACTTCAAAGCAACGGGCTATCATTTCCCAAATACTAATTTCTCGCTCCGATGCACCAACAATCAATTTCTCCAGTGTCGTTTTTCCGATGCCTCGCGCAGGATAATTGATTACCCGCTTCAACGCTTCTTCATCTTTGTGATTCGCCGTTAATCTGAAATACGCCAACAAATCTTTAATCTCTTTGCGTTGGTAGAAACTTAATCCACCGTAAATCTTGTACGGGATATTTAATTTTCGAAGGGCTTCCTCCATAGCACGCGACTGAGCGTTCGTGCGGTAAAGAATGGCGAAGTCGTGGTAAGTTCCTCCATCTTCCTTTTGCAATTTGAAAATGGTGTTCGCCACGAACATTCCCTCTTCATTGTCGGTTGGCGCTTGATGAAGACGAATTTTGCTTCCCTCGTCATTGGCTGTCCAAACGTTCTTTTTAATCTGATTCTTATTGTTTCCAATGATTGAATTCGCTGCCTCTACAATCACTTTTGTCGAGCGGTAATTCTGCTCCAATTTGTACAACGAATAATCGGGATAGTCTTTTCTAAAATTCAGAATGTTCTGAATATTCGCTCCGCGGAAGGCGTAAATGCTTTGCGCGTCATCTCCCACAACACATAAATTTTCGTTTACGGCAGCGAGTTGCTTCACGATTAAATACTGAGAAAAATTCGTGTCCTGATACTCGTCTACCATGATGAACTGAAACTTATGCTGGTAGCGGTGAAGCACATCTGCATGGTCTCTGAACAAGATATTCGTTTTGAAGAGCAAGTCATCGAAGTCCATGGCCCCGGATTGAAACAAGCGCTGGTCGTACTTTTTATAGACCTCAGCCATCTTCGGGCGTTTCGCAGCGTGGTCTTCTGAAACCAATTCCACTTGTTCAGGGTAATCGACCGCAGCAATTAAATTATTCTTGCAGGAAGAAATTCGATTCTGCACCATTCCTGGTTTATAGATCTTGTCGTCGAGCGACATTTCCTTCAGAATATCTTTAATTAAACTCTTGCTATCTGCAGAATCGTAAATGCTGAAGTTTCGCGGATAGCCAATTCGATCGGCTTCCGATCGAAGAATACGCGCGAAGACGCTGTGGAAAGTTCCCATCCAAATGTTGCGCGCGTTGTCCTCGCCCATCAGGTTCGCTATACGTTCCTTCATTTCCTTAGCAGCCTTGTTGGTAAAGGTTAACGAAAGAATACTGAACGGATCAATACCGTTTTGTATCATATGTGCAATACGGTAAGTTAGGACGCGCGTCTTTCCTGAACCCGCTCCTGCAATAACCATTAATGGACCTGAAATGTGTCGAGCTGCTGCACGCTGAGCGTCGTTCAACTCACTTAAAAAATCTCTTTGACTCACTTCGCAAAGATACTTTTACAGGATTGAACACCCCTTCAAAACTTCCACTTTCCGAAAGAAACTTATCAACGCTTTGCGCTACTTTTGCCAAAAGCCTTAAACATGTCAAAAATTTTAATCGTCGACGATGAAGCTGCAATCCGCAGCGCATTAAAAGAAGTCCTGGAGTACGAAGGATTCAGCATTTCTGAGGCGCCAGACGGAGAAACCGCGCTGAAAATGGTACTTAAAGAATCTTTCGATTTAATCTTTTGTGACATTAAAATGCCGAAGCTTGACGGATTGGATTTTTTATCTGAATTGAAAAAGGAAGAAATAAACGTTCCTGTTGTCATGATCACCGGACACGGAACCATTGATACCGCTGTAGAAGCCATTAAACGAGGAGCTTACGACTTTATTCAAAAACCGTTAGATCTTAATCGCGTCCTTGTTTCAGCTCGAAATGCCAACAAACACGACGCTCTCATAAAAGAAACGAAAACGCTCAAAAAGAAACTCACCAAAGTCAATGGCTCAAACATTATCGGTCAAAGCAAGTCTATTTTGGAAATCATTAAGATGATCGATACAGTTGCTCCAACCGATGCGCGTGTTTTAATTACAGGTGGAAATGGTTGCGGAAAAGAGCTTGTTGCCCGTCAGCTTCATGAAAAAAGTAATAGAGCCACCCAAGCTTTTATTGAAGTGAATTGTGCTGCTATTCCCTCTGAGTTAATTGAAAGCGAATTATTCGGACACGAAAAAGGCGCATTTACTTCTGCAGTTAAAACAAAGTCTGGAAAATTCGAATTGGCCGATAACGGAACACTTTTTCTCGATGAAATTGGAGACATGTCACTTTCTGCTCAAGCCAAAGTACTTCGAGCACTTCAGGAAAATAAAATAACACGAGTTGGCGGTGAAAGAGACATGAAGGTAAATGTTCGCATTTTAGCAGCTACCAACAAAGACTTAAAAAAGGAGATTGCAGCTGGTAATTTCCGTGAAGACTTGTATCACAGACTTTCAGTTATTGTCATCAAAGTTCCTTCATTGAACGAGCGAAAAGACGACCTCCCACTCTTGGCAGAGCACTTCCTTCAGCAAATAGCAGATGAGTACGGACAGCCAAAAAAAGACATTGTACCAGCGGCTTTAAAAGCACTTCAGCAGCATGACTGGACAGGGAATATTCGCGAGTTTCGAAATGTAATTGAACGATTGGTTATCCTTTCGGGCGATAGCATTGATGAAAAAGCAGTGAAGCAATACGCTACTCCTTATTTCAATTGATTCTTCTTCGGAATCATAAACGGCACATAAGCTAAAAAAACGGCAATGCTTCCAACAGCCAAGAATGAAATGTTTGGTGTTTGAGGAGGCATTAAGAACGTTGTGCCTATGATGAATAAGGTGTAACAATACAAGGCAATAGACACTTGATAATGCTGTAAACCTAAGGCTAACAAACGATGATGTATGTGGTTTTTGTCGGCTAGAAAAGGTGACTTCCCACTTAAAATTCGAATGGCGAACACCCTCAGTGTATCTATAAGCGGATAAGCCAAGATTGCCATAGCGAATATGGGCTTCGAAACTATTTGCATGGCAGCAGACAATTTCGATGGAGGAAATTCAATTAATTTCATAGCCAAAACGTACATGCAAATCCCAATGATTAATGAACCTGAGTCACCCATGAAAATGCGCGCAGGTTGGAAATTAAAAATCAAAAATCCAAAAAGTGACCCCGCCAGACCTACAGCCAAAAGTGCTAGAGGCATGTCGCCTGTTTTATAAAACCAAAGCGTAAATGCTACGCTACCGATTAAACCAATTCCACCGGCCAATCCATCTACTCCATCGATAAGATTTATCGCATTCACGATTACGATGTAAATGAAAATGGAAAGCACTACACTTAGCCAATAAGGCAATTTATCCACTTCAAAAAGTCCCCAAAATTCTGTTAATCGAATATCTGCTAAGACCACAAGGGTTACGCCTACAAAAAGATGAACAATTAATTTTTTAAATGGATCAACACCAACAATATCATCTTTCAATCCTATAAAGAATAAGGCAAACATTGAAGCTAAAATATATTTGAATTCATTAAGCGCTTGCAGTGGGTTGTAGTTGGCTCCCAACTCCCAAGCCTCTCTTGAAGGAAACCATAAACAATAAGAGATGATCGTTGCTGCAAATATTAAAATTCCTCCAAGGGTCGGAATACTTTTGTGATGGAGTTTTCTGTCTTGCCCCGGCTCATCGACCAAATGCTTCATCTTCGCCACTTTAATAAGGGGCGGTGTTGCCACCAATACAATGGCAAACGCACTTAGAAAAGCGAAAATAATATCTTTCAATTTTGGTTTAAGTTAGGTTAACTCAAATGTATTCAAAAATCACGATAAACAGCATGCAGCCCGGTGCGAATTCCCAACATTAGAATTGTTGCATGCTGTTTTACCAAGTCATTCGACCGATCGTCTATACGGTCGGAAAAGGAAATGATAAATTCGGAATTTGTTTTAGGATTTATCCAGTATCCCAATTCAACATCCCATTGTTTCAAATTTCTGTTGATCCACATGGGCTCGTCGTTTCGCTCTTCCATTCTGTTTTGAACAATGTAATTCCACTTCACACGTGCAAAATATCTTCCGTATCGGTAACGAGAACGCAAAACGTATTCGTACATATTATTCAACGGATGTCCCGCTGTTTGGTTCATGTGTGTTGCATCGGAATACAGCGCCGAAAAAGAATACACATCGCTCTGAACACGGTTATACTCAAACCCTAAATCGAAATTCTTTACTCCCAAATTGTACGATTGAACACCCAATTGCAGCGCTCCATTCTTTTTATAATCGCCCAACACATCTGAATAAGCTTGACCATAAACTTCAATGTTTTTCATGAGCCGCACACTCGCATCAACACCCACATTGAAATTATTTCGAGTTGAATTAGCCTGCGTGAATCCGGTTCCAATGAATGGAGAGTAGAAATTAAAAGGAAGCGACTGCGGCATTGTGTTCGCATCGTAGCGATTCCAAATGACCGTTTCAAAAAGTGACAGTTCCACTTTCGTTGTTGGCTTCCAACTGAGGTAAGAAAAACTACCTGCCTTCCTTCTAAACGTAGACTCTGGCGTGTCACCCAAAGGCAATCGCTCCAAACTTTGCATCACATTCCAAACATGTGAATACTTAACCTTTCCTTTTGTAACATCAAATTGAACATACGGATAATTATACATCCCATCAGACCAAAGCAACGAACGATAACCGTTTCCAATTTTATGTTTTCCGTAACCCATATGGAATCTTAATGCTTGATTTGGTTGAATCGTTATTCTAGAAAATGAAGAAGAATAATCGACAACGTCCCGAATGGCGGTATAATCTTTATCGCGACCAAATCCTGGAATAACACCTAAACTATCTACATAATTCTTCATGTACTTCGGCATATACTCTTGACTTTCATAGAAACCCGTTT
The DNA here is from genome assembly GCA_044354975.1 of Flavobacteriales bacterium. Lineage (GTDB taxonomy): Bacteria > Bacteroidota > Bacteroidia > Flavobacteriales_D > Sanyastnellaceae > CAIZGX01. The sequence goes on along the minus strand of JBIKZA010000010.1, from coordinate 12,863 downwards.
CAACAGAAACCTTATCTCCGAAATCTGCCTGTACCCACAAACCTCTTGTATTGCTTATGATGCGATGTGATCTCGGATAATTCAACGTGTCGGTAAAATCTTTTCCTGCCCCAATGTTATATAAAAAATTCATTCGAATATGAACGTCTCCCTCATGGTATTCAAAGATGTGCTTGCGCAGCGCAAGTGCGGCAAAGTCGTGGTAAATCTTCACACTGTCTTTCAACTCGCCTTCCATTTTAGAAAGTGGCAAATCGTTTCGCGTGTATGGCTGCATGGAAAGAAAAACAGGAGAGTCTGTTTTCAAGACAGCTTCTCTCACAGAGCGAGTAAAACCAAATCCGGTAGGGTACGCGGAAGGCTGTGCAAGGCAAAATAAAACCTGCGCAACAAACAAAATCGTAACAAAAAATTTCAATTTCATTTCAATATTTAATTTCAATTCTCGCGAACATCTAATGCATCGCGCAATCCATTTCCAACCATCATAAACGAAAGTACTAAAAGCATGATACATACACCAGGTAAGAAAGCTAAATATGCCATATCAGTAGTTAAGTACGAATAACTTTCACGAATCATATTCCCCCAACTTGGTGTAGGTATTTGAGCCCCTAAACCTAAAAAACTCAACCCCGCCTCCATAAGAATAGCAGAAGCAAAGTTAGCTGCCGACATCACAATAATCGGAGAAAGAACGTTTGGCAAAACATGTTTGAAAATAATTCGTGAGGAGGAATTTCCAATAGCCTTCGCTGCTTCAATATATTCCTTTTCTCGAACACCCAAGACCTGCCCGCGAGTTATCCGAGCTACTTCAACCCACATGGTTAATCCAACCGCAACAAAGACTTTCCAAAATCCTGTTCCGAAGGCGAAACAAATTGCCATAACCAACAGCAGCGTGGGTATAGCCCAAACCACTTGAATGAAATAAGATATTAATGCATCAATCCACCCCTTGAAATAGCCCGCCCACAGACCGAGCGTTACACCCAATATCAAGGATATAATTACTGCTATACTGCCCACCAATAAAGAAACCGATGCTCCAGCCATTAATCGCGATAACACATCTCTTCCGTATTTATCTGTCCCTAACCAGAATTTCTTTTTCGAAATAACTAAGCCATCGCTATTCGCATACAAATCTTTCGTTGCGAAATTCCTTATTTCACCAGAACCATTTTTCTCATACAATTCTGCGCGAAGTGTGTCGCCAATGGATTCGCTTTTCGAGATAGGAAACCACTCTTTTGCATCTGATTTCAAGGAAATAAACTGCACGTTAAATCCAGGTTTGCAAAGGGCTAGACTTAATTTTTGATCATTTGCATTTTCAGTTTTATCCAAGCGAATAAACAATCCAAAAGCCGACACCAAAATCATCAATAGAATAAAGAACAAACCACCCATTGCTAGTTTGTTTTTTGTAAACCGTTGAAATGAAGAATTTGGTTCCATGCTTACTTCAAACTTACTCTTCTTCCCTTCCATTTCGGAATGAAAAATAAACTACTTATAAAGATAAAAAGACTGAAAAAAGGGTAAAGAAACATCTGCGGCAAAGCCAGCATAACTTCTTTCATCTTCATTCGGTTGGAAAAAACACCAAACATACAGAAGACTTCCGCGAGGACTTTAAAAGAGAGAAACGCTGCGCTTTCCAAATGCCACGAAGGTATAAAAAGCCCTATAAAGGCAAAAACATGAATGACACTGATAAGAGCAAAAAAAACATGTAAAACAGAGGCTTTTGATGAAGGAAGTTTCGTGATTTTTCCGGCCCAACGAATTCGCTGATTAATTGACTCTCGCCATGAATTAACTGTTGAAATTTCTACCCTAACAAACTTCTCCCAACACATGGAAGTATCTCCACCAACCTTCATAACTCGACTCAGTAAAAACATATCGTCACCGCTCGAAATAGATCGATGTGCTTCTATGTTTTCCATAAACAATTGTCGCTTAAAAATAAGATTTGCGCCGTTGCACATCATGGGCAGTTTAACCTCTGAACTTAGCCACGTTATGAATTGCAAATAACGCCATTCATTCGTCTGCAGTTGTTCCAAAAGACTATTTCCGGAGTTCATGTATACCGGCATAATTAAAAGATCTTGCCCCAATCCTTGTTCAAATTCTTTGAATCGTTCTGATGAAAACTGACTAATCACAACATCAGCATCCAGTGTCCATATATATTCTGTTTTCGACTCATTCACGCCTAATTCTAAAGCTGCTTTTTTTCCTTCGAATTCACCTTCCAGATTTAACACTCGGAGGTTCGGAATGCTGCATCCTAAGAGGTGTTTTTCAGAATCGTCTGTTGAATGGTCATTCACAAAAACAACTTCTTCAACACACTCAGAAATAAGTTGCAATGAGCGCACGCATTCCACAAGCGCGCTATCCACCGAGCGACAATCGTCGCTGATATTCCGGAAGGGAACAACAATCGTTATTTTGGAAGAAGTGTCTTTCACGAAACAGATTACCTTTGAAACTCAAAGTAAATTCATTTGAGTACAAAAGAACGAATCATTTTAGGAATTGACCCCGGAACAAGCATTTTAGGTTACGGCCTTATTCGTGTGGAAGAAAAAAAAATGACTCTGCTCACAATGGATGTCGTTCGAATGGACAAGATTTCAGACCACGCGCTGAAGCTCGAAAAAATATTTACTCGCTGTGTCGAAATTATTGAAGAATTTCATCCAGATGAGCTCGCCATTGAAGCTCCTTTCTTCGGTAAAAATGTTCAATCCATGTTGAAATTGGGAAGAGCTCAGGGCGTGGCCATTGCTGCAGCTCTCAGTCACAAACTTTCCGTGGTAGAATACGCACCAAGAAAAATAAAACAAAGTATTACCGGAAACGGAAACGCCTCGAAAGAGCAAGTAGCTGCAATGCTTCAGAACATCCTAAAAATTAATTACGCTGACATGCCCAAGAAAATGGATGCTACCGACGGCTTAGCCGCTGCAGTTTGTCACTATTTTCAGACGAGTGGACCACTTGCGGCGAAAGGGAATTACAAAAGTTGGGACTCATTTCTGAAAAACAATCCCGATCGTATTCGTTGAACTTATTCAACAAGTACCTCTTCAATAAAAAGGATTTATTAGTCTTGTTTGTTTAATCGATATGTCCTATTTTTGAGGGTATGCTAAACCGCGCCGTTATTACGCTTTGTCTTATTTGCACTTCGCAAATACAATCCTTTGCGCAAGTGTTGGGCATTCCCTTGTATAGTTGGGATTTTTCAGGAGGTCTTCCTTCCACCTGGACAAACGGAAGTACTTCGAATATTGGTGTTTGGGAATACCGAGGTCCTAGCACTGTTCCGAGCAGTGCAATTACCTCGCGAGGTTCATGTGCAGGGGGAAGTTCTGCCTTCAATTCCGTTTCCCAAGGCAATGGGTTCATGATTTTCGATTCGAATTATTGGGACGATAACGACAATCAATGCGGCGGATTCGGAACTGGTCCTGACCCAGGTCCTCACACTGCGTGGCTCATTTCAAACTCTTTTTCATTAACCGGAGTAACCGGAGCCGTGGTCACCTATCAGCAACAATTCAGAAATTACAGCTCTACAATAAAAGTTCAATACTCCATTAACAATGGAACCACTTGGATAGATCTGCTTACTCAATCTGATTTTCCTGGAGCTACGGCAGAATGGAAATCGGCAACATTTCCATCTGGGGCTATTGGACAAGCAAATGTTAAACTTCGTTTTTTATATTCCGGAAGCTATTACTCCTGGGCTATTGATGACATAACTGTTTTTAAACCAAGTATTAATAACCTTGCCCTAAATAACACCCGCTATACCACCTTCGGAAATACATCGCCTGTCCCTCCGAATGATTTTCATGATTTGCCTTACGATCGTTATCCAAAAACGATGCTGGTCCCTTTCAAATTCAACGCAAAAGCAACGAATATCGGAAGTGCCACACAAACGGCCTCTAATCTTAACGTGAAGGTACTGAACGCCGCCAATGCCGCACTGTACAACCAGACAACAACAGCTAACTCAGATGTTGTTGCCGGTGCCACAGCCACTTATACACTAACTACCGGATTCACACCTAGTAGCGTAACTACAGGGTATTACAGAATTACTTATCAAATCAATCAAACACAAACCGACGAAGCCCCTAGCAACAACAAAGACACGCTGGATTACTACATAACGGATTACGAATATGCTCGCGACGAAGGTCCAATGGAAGACGAATTTACTCCAAGCGGCTTGTACGCAGGTCAGGCTTATCAAGTGGGAAATATTTTCGAAGGAAGATCCAATACCGTTAAGTGCACATCCATCGCTGTTGCTGTTGGACCAGGAACCGCAATAGGCACGATAGTGCAAGCGAAGATTTACAAAAACGATTACACGGATCTACAAGCAACGTCCGTAACGTATCCCGTTAATGCTTGGGATATCAATGCCCTCGGACAACAAAAACTCATTACGCTTCAGTTACCAACACCGCTAACATTATACGCCGACAGCGTCTACATTGTTATGGTTGGAAATACTGTCGGCACCCAAGCGCTCAAAGTTTGCAGAAGTGGCACTGCCATTGAACAAACCAGTTTCGTGCGTTACCCTGAAAGCAATGCTTGGTCGTTCATGGCGAAAATGCCTGTTGTGCGCATGAATTTATTTACCGCAGCGCAAACTCCGGGCTGCACAAATCCACTCGCTAATAACTTCCTCTCAACTGCTAATATCGACGATGGATCTTGTGACATTCCAGGATGCATTTACTCAGGGTCTTCCAATTACAATGCAAATGCAACTTGGTATGACGGATCCTGTTTTGTAAATGGTTGCACCATTACCACGGCTTGCAATTATTCGGCTATTGCAACAGTGAATGATGGAAGTTGCATTCTGCCCATTACGTATTATGCAGATGCCGATGTGGATGGATTCGGAAATCCTATGGTTTCGCAATCATCTTGTGTCGTTCTTGCGGGATATGTAACGAACTCAACGGACTGCAACGACAACAATGCGAACGTTCGCCCGACAGCGACAGAAATTTGCAACACCATTGACGACAATTGCAACGGACAGATTAATGAAGGCATCGCTTTCACAACTTATTATGCAGATGCCGACTTAGATGGATTTGGAAATCCAAACCTAAGTCAAAGTTCATGTGTAACAGTGGTAGGGTATGTTCTAAACAATACCGATTGCAATGATGCGAGTGCAATTATCAAACCCACTGCAATAGAAATCTGTAATACAGTAGATGATAACTGTAACGGACAAATTAATGAAGGGCTCGTGTTTGTGAATTATTACATCGATTCAGATTTCGATGGCTACGGAGCAGGCACAGCGCAATCTTCTTGTATTCCTTTAGGAAATAGTTACGTAACTAACAACTTCGATTGCAATAATAACAACCCTGCTATTAAGCCATTCGGAGCAGAAATTTGCAATGGAATAGACGACAACTGCAACGCTCTAATAGACGACGGCTTGTCATTTATAAATTATTACGTGGATAGTGATAACGACGGCTACGGTGCGGGGTCCGCAACGAACTCATGCATTTCGTTAGGTACTGGCTACATTACTAACAACACCGATTGCAACAATTCAAATGCATCTATTCATCCAAATGCCGTTGAAATTTGCAATGGAATTGACGACAATTGTAACAACCTTATTAATGAAGAACTTGTTTTTCTGACTTACTATCTTGATGCGGATCATGACGGATATTACCTTTCCTCTCTTAGCGCTTGTTCTTCTCAAGGAATCAATTACACCACGATTGGAGGGGTTCTCGGAGACTGCAATGACGGCAATACAAACGTAAACGCAGGTGCAATTGAAATATGTGGAAATGGAATAGACGAAGACTGCAATGGAATAGATCTCACATGCATTGTTCTCGGCTGCACCAACCCTATCGCCTCAAATTACAATCCCTTAGCGAATCAAGACAATGGATCTTGTATCATTCTCGGATGCACAGATCCAGCGTCAGATAACTACAACCCGCTAGCCAACACAAACAACTTTAGTTGTATTTTCTTCGGTTGCACAGATCCGTTTTCCAATAATTATGATCCAACGGCAAATACGAATGACTTCAGCTGTGAATACAACGAAGCAGCAATCTCTGTTTCAGAATCAATCGTGTGTTTGTTCGATACAATAACTGCCTATAATCAAACACAACTCTTCCCATCCGATTCTTGCGTAATTGACTTTGGGGATGGTACAGTGCTTAATTATTGCTCTCAAACTTATGATCACGTTTATACTTCCCCCGGTAATTACTCCATTCAACTGACGTACTTTCAAGGCAACGAAATATCAATTGCAAATACAGACACATTTTTGGTCGCATCGCTTCCAAGTCCAGGCAATCTCGAACTGACCTTTCCTGAAATAACCTTAGTGTATGACGCTGCAGATTCGTTTGAATGGGTTTTCAATCAAAATACTATTGGTTATGCTGAAGCTACGATTGATGCATCTGTTGATTACAGCACCGATGGATTCTATCAAGTTCGCTTGATTAACGAATTCGGCTGTATTACATACACCGACTCAGTTTATTTCGTTATTCCAACATACTCCGCATTACAAACCTCGTATTGCGGAACGACTGAAGTTGTTTTTGAAAACACAACTATTTCAAACCAAACACTTGATTGTTATTTCGAAAACTCAAATGACCCCGGAAATAATTATACTTCTCCTTACAATTATTCTATGGGAACAACCGATAATTTTACAGCAGTTGAAGTGTGTACTGCTTTTGGAAACAATTATTATTCGTTAAACAATCCAATTATTGAGAGTTCCGCCCTTCCAGAAACACCGGTTTTAAATTACAATGCGTATATCGTTCACGTGAACAACAACAATGGATACGACATTCAGTGGTTCCTGAACGGAACACCCCTAGATGTTAGCTCATCGGCTCAAGGCATCAACACGTACTTCAATAACAATTTACAAAACGGAAGTTACGCTGCCGTTTACACGAACGAATTCGGATGTACTTCCGATACTGGGTATTATTTCGTTCTTGAGATTAACGCAACCACAAGTGTAAGCTCTGGATGTTATCCACTTACCACAACCTTTATAAATAACACTTCCATGCCGGAGGGAATCCAATGCGAAATTCTTCTTCCCGGCCTTGACTATATGCCAATAGATTCTACTTTGGAATTCACCTTTAATGACCCCGGTATCTTTCAACCTACACTTTACTGCTATTCAGGAGTTTATTCGAACACATTTATTTTGGATCCTATTACGGTCTATAGTCACCCCATAGTCCCGGTAATTTCATCCATTTTTGGTGAAGTCAGCGCTGTGAACAATTCACTGGGATACGCTATCTCATGGGATTTAGATGGAAACAATCTGAATGTATCTACCAATTCCATTTCAACATTCATCAATGGAATTTTTGACAATGGATACTACACTGCAACCTACACAGATGTTAACGGCTGCGAATCAACAAGTGAACCTTTGCTTGTCATTCAACCGAATTACAGTGTTGTTGTTGGAGAAGGTTGCGTACCATTGGTGGCAGTGCTTTCAAACACAACAGATCCATTAAACGGAATGACTTGCAGCATTGCAGACGGAATTGGTGGGGCCATTACTCCATTCAATATAACGGCTCAATTGAACTACAACGACCCGGGTAATTACGCTCCTGAAATGACTTGTTCGATTGGTAGTGTTTCCGCAACTTTCAGCGATTCCGTTATCACTGTATTTCCTAACCCAACACCTAGCTCCTTGAGCTACAACGCTGGATTTATATCGGCAAACAATTTACCAGCGAACAATTCAATTGTCTGGACTCTCAATGGCACAAGCTTGAACATAAACACCAATCCTTTGAATATTGGAACAAGCAGTCTAAGTGGTTATTTCTTCGGAACCATAACCAACGAATTCGGTTGCACAGTAAGCACTGATAGTCTTCTTCAAATCTTCCCTTCGTTTACCCTTAGTTCTAACGAAGGATGCGGACCATTAAGCGTTCAAGCGACGAACACAACGCCTTCGTTTGATGGTATGACTTGCGTGCTTCAGACCAGCGGAATAGATTACGGGCTGAATAATTCCAATACGTTGAACTACTCCATTGACGGAGCTTACACCACTTCGATTTCATGTACTCTCGATGGCGCAACCTTCACAGCCAATGGGCCCAATGTTACAGTATTTCCTAATGCACCCGCACCTCTGCTTACTTCAGCATACGGAGCTGTCCTATGTTCTAATTGCGCTGGACTTGCTACACAATATTACTTAGACAATAGTCCTTTCGCTCAAGGCACTTCAGTTGTTGGCACTTTGCAATCCGGCATTTATCAAAATGGATACTATACCGCACAGTCTGTTTCATCCCAAGGCTGTGCATCTGAAATATCGGCTCCAATTCTCGTAATTCAGCCTTCGTTTAATTTCAGCCCAAGTGAAGGTTGTGCGGTATTACTCGCTTCATTTGTGAATACAACAGATTATATTAACGGACTTTCTTGCGAACTTTTCTTAGGAAACGGTAACGGTAATATTCCTCTTTCGTATCTCGAAACCTATGATTTCAATTACACTTCAGCAAACACATATTCGCCTTATTTAACATGTATGCTTGGAAATTCAAGCGCAAACAGTCCCGCCACATCAATCACAGTTAACGGAGGGTCAGTGCCGCAATTAGTATTTGAAAACGACTTGGTCACCTGCGCAAATTGCGCAAATCAAGACAATGTCACGTGGATCATCGATGGAACATTAACGATAGATTCCTTAATAAGTGTTGCAGATACTTTGGGCCAATTCTTCTCATGTGACTACATCAACGAATTCGGGTGTTCGGCTAATTCATTTTTGACTTCAACCTTTGAAGAGACAAATGTTTCTTTCAAACTTTATCCTAACCCTACTCAAGACATCCTTAATATTACCGGACTTTTGCCCGCAAGCACGCTTGAAATAAGAGATACGCAAGGAAGACTTATATTCAGAGAATCCAGCACAGGCAAAGTCAGAACGATTAACACCGCATGTTTTTCGAATGGAATGTATACAATTACTGAAACCTCTAATAAAATACATCGAAGTGGCACGCTTTTAGTTAACCACTAGGGATTTTAAAAATTCTAACCGATATTTGAAAACTTACAATAAATAATATGAAAATCAATTTTACCCTTTTTGCTGCAGTGGCCTTCTTCTTAGGGCTTGCTGGATGTGCTGAAGCGCAGCCTGGAAAAATCACAACTTTTGGTGCACCTATGTTAACTCCTGATAAAATGGAAAACAACTACGGTCAAGTTAAAAAAGGTTCTGATGGTAATTGTACATTCGAATTATCTAACACTGGAGATCAAAATCTGATCATCAGCTCTTGTCAAGGATCTTGCGGATGCACCACTCCAAAGTGTGACCCTAACACAACCATTGAACCAGGAAAAAGTGTTGCCATCACTGTTCACTACGATACAAACAGAATGGGCCCATTTACCAAAACAGTCATGGTTAACTGGAATAATCCAGAAGCAAAACCAACAGTATTAACCATCAAAGGTGAAGTCATCGAATAATTAGAAAAACAGAATAGTATGAAAAAAGTAATTTTATCTTTCGCCATTGCAATTGGTTTTGCAATTTCGGCAAACGCTCAAACTCAATTGGTAACTGGTCCGGCCATTACCGTTGATAAAGAAGTTCACGATTATGCAACTGTTGCCTTCGGTGGAAATGGTGCGTGTGAATTCAAAGTAACAAATTCAGGAACTGAGCCCTTAACGTTAAGCAAGTGCAAAGGTTCTTGTGGATGCACGGTTCCAACATGTGACACGACTCCAATTCTTCCAGGCGGATCTTCAATGATTCAAGTAAAGTATGATACAAAACGTCCTGGTCCAATTAACAAATCAATAACCATCAACTCTAACGCGGTGAACGAGCCTGTTAAAGTTGTGCGTATCAAAGGAAATGTTGAAGCAGATCCAAATGCTCCAGCTCCAGGCACACCAGGTGGTGCTCCGGTAAAAGAGCAAGGTGGTGCTCCAAACAACTAAGAAATAATCAAGCTTAAAAAAAAGGTCTGAAAATTCAGACCTTTTTTTTTACACTCAATTCTTATTACTTCCAACGCGCAATTACCGTTTCATTTCCCTTTGTTAAATCATCAATATTCGCTATAATCTCAGTTCCCAAAGGAAAGTACAAATCAACACGACTACCGAATTTAATAAAACCAAACTGATCATTTGTCTTCAGCTTGTCTCCAGCATTCACGTACCATACAATTCTTCGTGCTACTGCACCAGCAACCTGACGCAGCAATATATCTTTACCCGGTGCGTGCTCTACAACTACTGTGGTGCGCTCGTTCTCAGTGCTACTCTTCGGATGCCAAGCAACTAAAAAAAGACCTGGGTGATATCTGAAATATTTCACCTCGCCTGAACATGGCGTCCAATTCGCATGAACATTCAATGGAGACATAAAGATGGATACTTGTATTCTCTTCCCTTGAAAATATTCAGGTTCTTCTACCTCTTCAATAACCACTACCTTTCCATCACACGGTGCGACCAATTCATTTTCATTCGCACGATTCACACGATGTGGCAAACGGAAAAATTGCAAAAAAAGAGAGAATACAATTCCACATGCAATAGCTGTTAATATCCAAATTAACGCTGTATCAAATAGCAAAAATGCACCTCCAACAAGCATTGTGGAAATCAAAAGGGTTCCACCTAAAATTTTAAAACCTTCTTTATGTATTGTCATTTCAAAAAATTATCAAATAAATTATTACAAGCGGAAGTGCAATGAGCAATCCATCAAAACGATCCAATACTCCTCCGTGTCCAGGGAGCAATTTTCCGGAATCTTTCACCCCTTTAATACGCTTAATTTGAGATTCGATTAAATCTCCAATATTGGCAAAAACCGCGACAATTACAGCAATGGCTATCCACTCCGTGCGACTGAATGAATTGGGCATTAATGAAAAAAGAAAATACCCCGAAAGAACAGCACTTGTCATTCCTCCAAACAATCCTTCCCATGTTTTTTTAGGAGATACTGCTTCAAGCAGCTTGTGCTTTCCAAAGAACTTTCCAATCAGATAAGCCCCTGTATCATTTGCCCATAAAATTAAAAAGAAACCAAACGGAAGACGCGCGTCAAAGTCACCATTGATTTTACTTAAAAAGACGAGCAGAGAAAAGGGCAGCACCGTATATATAAAACCCATTAAGATTGTGGAAGTGTCAAGTATAAAACTTGCACTCACCTTCATCATTTCAATGGACATAAATAGCAACCAAAGCACAGGAACAATTAACATCCATCTCCAATCAGTTCCATAAACCATTGTGGAAGCGGCTGTTACATAAAGGAGAATGGCTAATCCAAGTCCTGCGCGTCTTTGGAAGCGTCTCATTTGCGGATTAACCAATCGAACAAATTCCTGAAAACCCTTTGCAGCGAAAAATCCAAACAATAGCGTAAATGGCAAAAGCCCTGCAAAAGCAGAGCCCACCACAACTAAACTAAAAATAAGTCCAACCAAGGACCTCAATAATAAATTACTCAAATCTAACTCTCCTGTGTTTCTTGGGATTGTGTTTCACTATCTGAATTTTCTTCTTTCTTCTGTGAATCTTCAATAACGGGAGTTTCCTCTGAAACAAGAGTCGCATCAACTTCCGCTTCTGCAATCAATGCATCTTTAACCAATTGAGCCGATGTCTCAGCATCATCTATTTGAGTTTGACGATCGATGTATGGCCTAACACCAAGAATTCTCTCCAGATCTTCTTTGAAGATCACTTCTTTTTCTAGGAGTAATTGAGCCAACTCCTCTAACTTCTCGCGATTCTCTGTAAGCAAATGAAGAGCACGCTGATAAGCAGCTTCCACCAATTTACTTACCTCTTCATCCATAGTTCTAGCAGTCTCATCGCTGTATGGTTTTTGAAACTGGTTATCGCCTGAAGAGTCGTAGTAACTCAAGTTTCCAATGCGATCGTTCAGTCCGTAAATTCCAACCATGGCATAGGCCTGCTTCGTTACTTTTTCCAAATCGGAAAGAGCACCCGTTGAAATCTTACCGAAGATAACTTGCTCTGCAGCACGTCCACCAAGAGTTGCGCACATTTCATCTAGAATCTGATCAGTCGTTGTGATTTGTCTTTCCTCCGGTAAATACCATGCAGCACCCAAAGATCTTCCTCTTGGAACAATGGTTACTTTCACCAAAGGTGAGGCGTATTCCAACAACCAAGATGTCACAGCGTGACCTGCCTCGTGGAAAGCAATCGCACGCTTCTCATTCGGAGTAATAATCTTATTCTTCTTTTCAAGTCCACCAATAATACGATCAACAGCAGCCAAGAAATCCTTTTGTTCTACCGATGCTGCGCCGTGACGAGCAGCGATAAGGGCTGCTTCGTTACATATATTGGCTATATCTGCTCCAGAAAATCCTGGTGTTTGACGAGCCAAAAAGTCCACATCGACAGAAGGATCTGTTTTAACGTTCTTCAAGTGTACATTAAATATTTGCACGCGCTCCTTCACATCAGGCATGTCTACATATATCTGACGATCAAATCGACCAGCACGCATCAAGGCCTTGTCTAAAATATCTGCACGGTTCGTAGCAGCAAGAATAATAATTCCTGAATTGGTTCCGAACCCATCCATTTCAGTTAACAGCTGATTCAGCGTATTCTCGCGCTCATCGTTGCCACCAAAGTTTACATTCTTGCTCCTTGCACGTCCAATCGCATCAATCTCATCGATAAATATAATT
>JBIKZA010000009.1:0-53312 GCA_044354975.1 Flavobacteriales bacterium | reverse complement strand
ATATGAGAAATGTATTTCGGATTGGCCAGAAACGTTAGCGTTCCTGCTTTGCCTTCTTCAATTTTAGAAAGACCTGAAACTTCCGCTGAAGAATTTCCTTCAACCGTTCCTTCCAACATACCGGCAATTTGTTCAGCCGTAAATTTCATACGAAATAGATTTGAGTGCGAATATACTTCTCAATTGGCAAAGACTTATTTCATCTTTGCTCCAATCGATTGAATGTCTTTGAAAAAGTCGGGGTACGACTTCGAAATAACTTCAGGGTTTTGCAACACGGTCTTCGCCCCAGCAATGCCGAAGAGTGCACCAGCCATGACCATCCGATGGTCTTTGTGCACATTCCAAACGGCAGGACGGGCATGACCGGGATAAATCATCATATCATCTCCACGAACGACAACCCGAATTCCAGATTTCGCGAATTCTTCCACAATAGCGCTTGCTCTATTGCTCTCTTTTACAATCAGCCGCTTTGCTCCTTTCAAAGTAGTAACTCCATTTCCGAATGATGCCAATACGGCGAGACACGGGAACAAATCTGGACAATGCGTGGCATCGAAATCAAACCCTTGAATGGTACTTGCGAAAACTTTCACACTGTTTTCGTTCTGGGTGTATTTCACTTTTGCTAAATCAAAAACATCTAAGATGGCCTGATCTGCTTGCGGCAGTCGCGTATTTAAATTCTTCACCAACAAACCTTCAGTCGCAGTTAAGGCGCCTGCAATCAACAACGGGACAGCACCGCTCCAATCGCCGTCTACAGATACATCTTGCGGCTTGTATTTCTGAGATCCTTTAATGAAATAAGTTCCGCTCTCTTCCTTTACTGCCACACCAAACATTTTCATTACCGCAAGGGTGAGATTAATGTACGGCTTACTATTCAATTCTGTAACCACCAACTCTGAATCGCCTGTGCAGCGAGGCAAAGCCATAAGCATTCCCGAAAGGAACTGGGAAGAATTTGCTGCAGATAACTCCGCCTTTCCAGCTGTTAACTGCCCTGAAAAAGTCAAAGGCAGTTTTCCTTCGTTGGTTGAAACGGTTACTCCAAACGGATTCAGATATGGTTCAAATTCAAAGAAAGGTCTGTTCAATAAAGTGCCCGTTCCATTGAGTACTTTTTCACTATTGTGAAGGGCCGCTATCGGAACGAACAAGCGTGAAGCGAATCCGGACTCACCTGCAAAAAGATTTTTTTGTGGGGAACGAATTCCATGAATTTCATTGGCCGGAAATCCTCCTTTTATTGTTAATGTATTTTTTGAAAGTTGAACAATTGCACCCAGCGACTCGGCCAACTTCCGCGCATGAAATGGATCTTCTGAATTCGGATAATGACGAATGGTTGTTTCTCCAGCGGCAAGCAAAGCGGCGGCTACGTAGCGTTGTGCGATGCTCTTCGAGGCAGGAGCCGAAACTACTCCACTAATTTCCGAAGGAAGAATTTCTATTTTCACTTTTCACCAATGTATATACTCGCAATTCCACCGCTTAATGGAATGCAACGCACACTCTTGTATCCCACCTTTTCCATAACAGCTAAGAAATCTTTTCCAGAAGGAAACTGAGCCACTGATTCCGGAAGGTATTCGTAAGCGCGACTGTCTTTAGAAACCCACTTGCCTAAAGTTGGCATAACGTATTTGAAATAAAATCCGAATAATTGTTTAATTGGAAAATGCTTCGGACGAGAAAATTCTAAAACTACTCCTACTCCATTCGGACGAAGAACGCGCAACATTTCGCGCATGCCTTGTTCAAGATTTTCGAAATTTCTTACACCGAAAGCAACGGTATAAGCGTCGAACGAATGATCTTCAAAAGGAAGGTTTTCTGAATCTCCTCTTCGCAATTCAATAATTTGTTCGAAGCCTCTTTCCTTAACCTTCTTCCTTCCCACTTCCAACATTCCCTCTGAAATATCTACGCCTACGATTGATGAAGCATTCAACTTAGACTTCACCGCTTGAAGCGCGAAATCAGCTGTTCCTGTAGCCACATCTAGTACTTTCTTCGGCTCATATTTCTTCAAAATACGAATGGCACGTTTACGCCAGATGATATCGATTCCCAGCGAAAAGAAGTGATTTAAAAAATCGTAGCTGTGTGCAATCTGATCGAACATTTGCTCAACCTCTTCCTTCTTTCCACCTTGATTGTAGGGCTTGACTGTTTCCATACTTACATCAATTCGACTTACATCGATTTTGTTCAAACTGAAACAGCAATTCGTTCTGCTTCCAACTTTAATAATTCTTTATCGATTGGCACCACACCCACTTTCTCACACACCAATCCTCCTGCTAGATTCGCAATCTCTGCAATGTCAGACAAGTTCCAATTGGAAGCCAACGCCAAAGTAGCCACTGCAATTACAGTATCACCTGCTCCTGAAACGTCTACTATTTCTCGTTTGTGCGCAGAATGAGTAGAAAAATTCTCACCATCGAAAGAGGTTACGCCGTGTTCAGAACGGGTAACAATGACACCTTCGGCTTTCAATTCATTTCGCAAATTCACCAAAGATTGTTCAATGGCAGTTGTATTGTCAGCCGAGAATTCAACCTTCATCCCTTCCTTCAATTCTTTAAAATTCGGTTTGAAAAGTGAGCAGCCAATATAGTTCTTGAAATTTTTCAATTTCGGATCTACGCTTACTGGAATATTCAAAGACTTCGCTTTCTCTATGACCTGTGCAATTACTTTTTCAGTCAACACTCCTTTGTCGTAGTCTTCAAATACTATTGCATCTACTTTTTGTTTGCTTAAAATCTGATCTATGCAATCGAGTAAATTCCGCTCGTCTGTTGCCGATAGCGGCCAAGTAATTTCATCGTCGATTCGAACAATATGGTGTCCGCTAGAAATAACTCGCGTCTTCACGGTCGTCATACGCTCCGTTGAATCAATAATTCCTTCTGTACTAAAACCTAAATCCTTCGCTGTCTTCCGGAAAATATCTCCCTTCGATCCGTCTCCAACTACAGAACACATAATTGCTTTCGCACCTAGACTATTTATATTCAAAGCCACGTTGGCGGCGCCTCCTAAACGATTTTCTTTCTTCTGAATGTGAACAATGGGAACGGGAGCTTCAGGAGAAATGCGTTCCACTTTTCCCCATAAATATGCGTCTATCATAACATCACCAACCACCAAAATGGTTTTCTCAGACAATGAGTTGAAGAACGACTGTGCGGATTCTTTATTCAATTTATAACGGTTTTAATTCTGATAAAGCTTGCGCCATTCTTGAAACGGCTTGATCTAAATTTTGTTCGGAAGTTGCGTATGAAATTCGAATGCAATTCGAATCACCAAAGGCATCTCCGGCAACTGTTGCCACATACACTTTGCGCAACAAGTACATGGCCATGTCTTCTGAATTTCTCACTTCGGTTGTACCGTCTGTTGTGTTGAAAAAGGCTGTAACGTCTATGTAAAAATAGAATGCCGCTTCAGGAAGATTAATCTTCAATCCAGGTATTTTCGAAAGTCCTTCGTACACGCGATCTCTGCGCGTCTTGAACACTTCAATCATTTCGCTTACCACAGCAGGATCTGCTTCCAACGCCGCTTTCGCAGCCATTTGCGCAATGGTATTCGCACCGCTGGTAATTTGTCCTTGCATTTTATTGCAGGCCTGCGCAATCCAAATTGGAGCGCCAATGTATCCCAATCTCCATCCCGTCATTGCGAATGCTTTCGACACACCGTTCACCGTAATGGTTCGATCTAACATGCCTTCGCAAGCGCCGATTGAATAAGTCTTTCCAACAAAATTAATCAGCTCGTAAATCTCATCGCTAATCACATAAACGCCTTCGTGCTGAAGAATAACTTTACTCAATGCTTCAAGCTCTTCCTTGCTATAAACTGAACCCGTTGGGTTACACGGAGAACTGTAGATAATCAACTTCGTTTTATCGTTAATGACGTTGCTTAATTCTTTTGGAGTAATCTTGAAATTGCTTTCAATACCGGCGTGAAGTTCAACAACGGTTCCTCCCGCCATCTTTACCATTTCAGAGTAGCTTACCCAATATGGACTTGGCATAATTACCTCGTCGCCTGGATTCACCAATGCTAAAATGGCATTTGCTAAACTCTGCTTTGCTCCGGTGCTTACTACTACTTGTTCTGGTGAATAGGTAAGCCCGTTATCGCGTTTGAATTTGTTTGAAATAGCTTGACGCAATTCTAGGAATCCGTTTACTGGCGGGTAATGCGTTACGTTCGCGTGAATGGCTGCAATAGCGGCTTCCTTAATAAAATCAGGCGTGTTGAAGTCGGGTTCACCAATGGAAAGGTTCACCACAGGCTTCCCCTCTGCAGCCAATTCACGACTCATACGAGACATGGCCAACGTTGCAGATTCAGTCAGTTTTTCTAACAGGTGGGAAACCTTGCCCACGCGCGTATTTTCTTGCATGGTGCAAATTTACGATTTAAGCAAGAAAGTCCTTGAAAATTATGCGATTTCCCAAGATTTTTCAGACCTGTGAACGGTCCCCTTGAAAAAGGCCACAGCTTCGTTGTTTTGATCGAAGACCGTAATGTGATAAACGCCGATGCGCTTAGACAAACTCTTCTCTTCTACTAACGTTGTAAGAACATCTCCTTCCGCAACCATCTTCACATGAGAAATAGAAGTCTCCACCGAATAACATTTCAATCCATGGGCATTGCTTGCGAATGCCAATGCCGTGTCGGCAAGTGAATAAGAAATTCCACCATGCGCAATTGCAAATCCATTTAACATTTCACTTCTTACCGTCATTCGCAAATCACAAAGACCGGGTGCAACATTCAATCGTTCAATGCCCAGCCATTGGCTAAACGCATCGTTGGTGAACATGAAGTTTACAATCTTCTCGGCGTTGGTCATTATTTCTTGTATTGAAGTTCCACTAAGTTACGGTAATGACCGCTCAATGTCATCAACTCTGAATGACTTCCTTGCTCAATAATTTCTCCTTTTTCCAAAACAAAAATTACGTCAGCTTGCTGAATGGTTGAAAGTCTGTGCGCAATTACTATTGATGTTCTATCCTTCGTTAGCAACTCTGTCGCGCGCTGAATCAGCAATTCAGATTCTGTATCAATACTTGATGTCGCTTCATCGAGAATAACAATTTTTGGATCTTGAAGAAAGACGCGAACGAAAGCTAAAAGCTGACGCTGTCCCGTGCTGAGCAACGTTCCTCTTTCCTTCACATCGAAATCATATCCGCCCGGAAGCGCCATAATGAATTCATGAGCGCCCACCAACTTCGCTGCGTCAATCATTCGCTCATCGGAAATCTCCGTGTTGTATAAGGTTAAATTGTTTCGAATGGAATCACTGAAAAGAAAGACATCTTGAAGAACAACTCCAATTGTTTTTCGAAGGGAAACCAAAGGCAATTTCGAAAGTGCTACATCATCGATATAAATTTCACCGTTGTTTATTTCATAGAATCGATTCAACAAAGAAATAAGTGTCGATTTTCCAGACCCCGTAGACCCCACGATAGCGGCGCTTTTTCCAGCTTCAATAATCATGTTGAAGTTGGTCAATACCGGCTGATTTTCCACATACTGAAAACTCACATCGCGGAATTCAATTCTTCCATTGACATCTTTCATTTCTTCATGAAGGGCATCTTCTTCGGAATGATCTTCGTCCATTAATTTGAATACACGTTCGGCATTCACCACTCCCATTTGAAGTACGTTGAAGTTGTCTGCCATTTGACGAATGGGTCTGTACATCATGGCTATGAAGGTGCTGAATTCGAGAATTAATCCTGGAGACATTTCAAGATTCAAACTCGACTTTACACCCCACCAAAGCAGCAAGGAAACAGAGAGTGCTGAAAGAATTTCAACAACAGGAAAGAATACTGAATAGGCCCAAATACCGCGAATGTGGGCATCTCTTTGCTGCGCATTTATTTCTACGAACTTCTCGTTTTCAATTTTCTGACGATTGAAGAATTGAACAATGTTCATTCCTGTTACGTGCTCTTGTACGAAAACATTCATGCGCGCAACTTCGTTTCGAACATCTTGAAACGATTTCTTCACGGCTTGCTGAAACACGCGTGTTGCCCAAAGTAAAATAGGTATTGGCAGCATCACGATCAGCGTCAACTTCCAATCGAGAAAAAACATGAAGCCCACAATAACAATCAACTTCAGCGTATCGCGAATTATATCAAGCAGACCAACACTGAACACTTCCGCAATACCGTCGATGTCGCCAATGTGTCGCGTTACCAATTGTCCAACAGGAGTCTTATCAAAGTAATTCAATTTATATCGAATCACCTGAGCATAAACGCGCTCACGCATGTCAAGCGTAATGCTCTGCGCCACACTGTTCGCAGCGAGTGTTTGAATGTATTGCAGTACAATTTCTAATGCTAAGACAACAAAAAACCAAATGGCGACATTCAAGATTTGCATGCTGTCACCGCCAGGAACTGCGACATCTAGCATGTTCCGCATTTGTTCAGGACGCACCACTGTAAGACCTGAGAGCACAAGCACTAAAATCAGAGTAACCGCGAAACCTCCGCGATAGGGCTTACTATATTGATACAGTCGTGCAAATATTTTCCAATCAAACGCCTTCCCTGATGCCATATTCTAATTTGTTCGGAAGGTAGATTCCGGATAAATAACTCGAGTTAAAAACAGTCCATTCGGACGAACACTTTCTCCTGCCTCGTTTCTAGATTTGCTATTCAACACTTCTTGAAATTCTTCCAAATTCATTTCCCTTCTTCCCACTTGTAAAAGAGTTCCCACAACAGCACGCACCATATTTCGGAGAAATCGGTCCGCCGTAATGTGAAAAATTAGCAGGTCTTCTTTCTCTTCCCATCGTGCTTCTCGCACATCGCAAATGGTGGTCATTTGCCCACCTCCCGATTTGCAAAAACAAGCAAAGTCATGAAAACCTAACATTAATTGCGCTGCGTTGTTCATGGCTTCCACGTCTAATTCTTTTCCGTAGAAGTAAGTGTAATTGCGTTGGAAGGGATTCTTCTTTTTGGCAATACGATATTCGTAAGAGCGTTCATTCGCATCGAAACGCGCATGCGCACGATTGTTTACTTTGAAAAGCTTGTACGCTGCAATGTCTTTCGGCAACACTTGCTGAAGTCTAAAGAGCGTTTCCTCTTCATTCAATTCATGAATTTCTGGAACGAAGTGCAGATAGAAATCACTGGCGTGCACCCCAGTGTCTGTGCGGCCGCAACCAAGCGTTACCACTTTCGGCAAGCGCAATATTTTGCACAATGCTTTTTCTATTTCTTCTTGAACCGAATGAGCATTCGGTTGTCGTTGCCAACCGTGATAGTTGGTTCCGTCGTAAGCTATTTGCAGGAAGTAGCGCGCAAATTCTG
Organism: Flavobacteriales bacterium; assembly: GCA_044354975.1. Classification (GTDB taxonomy): domain Bacteria; phylum Bacteroidota; class Bacteroidia; order Flavobacteriales_D; family Sanyastnellaceae; genus CAIZGX01. The sequence goes on along the minus strand of JBIKZA010000009.1, from coordinate 45,906 downwards.
TCTTTTCTTCTTCCTGCTCCATTGCCTAATTACTGAAACATTTCTTTTACACGTTGGAAAAAGCTCTTGTCTTTGGCAGAAGGATTCGGTTTGAAATTTTCAGACTCGCGAAGCTTCGTTAAGATTTCCTTTTCTTCTGATGAAAGTTTCTGTGGTGTCCAAACATTGATGTTGACCATCAAATCCCCAGAACCGTATCCGTTTACATCTGGTATTCCTTTCCCTTTCAAACGAAGAATTTTTCCAGCTTGAGTTCCGGGCTCTATTTTTATTTGAGCCTTGCCCTTCACCAAAGGAATTTCAATGCTCGCTCCCATAGCAGCATCTACAAAATTCAAATACAAATCGTAATACAAGTGAATTCCATCACGCTTCAACTCAGCGTGCTCTTCTTCTTCAATCTGAACAAGTAAATCCCCGGGCACTCCGCCAAACGGACCGGAATTTCCCTTTCCTGAAACATTCAACGTCATTCCTTCACCCACACCCGCTGGAATTTTAATTTCCACCGTTTCTTCCTTGCGAACCTGTCCGTATGCATCGGCATCTTTCGGACGATCTTTAATTGATTTTCCTGCACCGCTGCACACATGACAAGTGGCTGCGGTTTGCATGGCACCTAAAATGGTTTGTTGCACGCGACGTATTTGTCCAGAACCTCCGCATGTTGAACACGTATCGTAGGTCACGCCATCGGCGTTCGCCATTTTGAAAACCTTAATTTTCTTGGTTGTTCCAAACGCAATTTCTTCCAAATTCAATTTCACACGAATACGAAGGTTACTTCCCTTCACTCGTCTTGAACTTGATCTGCTTCCACCTCCTCCGCCAAATCCTCCGAATATATCTCCAAATTGAGAGAAGATATCGTCCATATTCATTCCACCACCATAGCCTTGTCCGCCCCCTCCTCCGCCCATTCCGGCATGACCGAACTGATCGTAACGCTGGCGCTTTTGATTATCACTTAACACCTCGTAAGCCTCTGCTGCTTCTTTGAATTTCTCTTCAGCCGAACTGTCGTCAGGATTTTTATCGGGGTGGAATTGAATAGCCAATTTGCGATAGGCCTTTTTAATATCGGCCTCGTTCGCACTTCGTGCAATACCCAATACGTCGTAGAAATCTTTCTTAGCCATAATTATTTTCCTACCACTACTTTGGCGTAGCGTATTACATTATCGTTTAACAAATAGCCCTTCTCCATGGTGTCTATTACGGTATTCTTTTGCTCTTCCGTGGGAGCGGGAAACTCTGTAATTGCTTCATGAAAATCTACATTGAACGGTAGCCCATTGCTTTCCATTGGCTTCAGTCCTTTCTTCTCCAATTCACCAACAAGCTTTCCGTAGATTAATGAAAATCCTTCCTTAACTGCAGTCATATCCTCACTCGTCTCATTCGCCTTCATGGCCAATTCGAAAACATCTAATACTGGAAGTAAACCGCTTATCACGTCGCGTGAAGCATTGCTTAGCAATTCAATTCTTTCGCGATTCTTTTGTTTTCTGAAATTATCGAAATCTGCAGTTAAGCGCATATACTTGTCTTTCCACTCTGCAGTAACTTGCTCTGCTGTCGGTTCTGCTGGATTTTCTGCAGTTTTTTCCGTTGCGGTCTCCTCAACAGGAGCCTCGTTCACTTCGTTATTTTCTAATTCTTGTGACTGATTGTCATTCAATTCTTCTGTCATAGCCTAAAGTTTTATGTAATTCCCATTTGACAATCGTTGAGCCAAGCCAAAAAGAGCGACAGGCTGTCAGAAAACAAAACGGGCCGAATGTCATTCGGCCCGCAAAGATAACTTATATCGTTAGATCAATTGAACGAAGAAACGTACTTGTCCAATTCCATATCTAAAGCTGGTCCGCGAAGGTTTTTCGCGACAATAATTCCATTCTCATCAATCAACACACTTGAAGGAATGCTTGAGATTCCATAAAGCTGTCCAGCAGCATTCGCCCATCCTTTCATATCACACACGTGATTCTTCCACAACAATCCGTCTTTCGCAATCGCTTCTTCCCATGCTGTTTTGTTTTGATCGAAACTCACCGAGAAGATTTCGAATCCTTTTGCTGTCTTGAATTTGGCTTTGCTGTATTTGTTATATGCAGCTACAACATTCGGATTTTCTCTGCGGCAAGGTCCACACCAAGAAGCCCAAAAGTCGATTAATACCAATTTCCCACGAAGCGAAGAAAGTTTCAAATCCTTTCCGTCGACTCCTTTCATAACAATGTTTGGAGCCTCGTCGCCGATTTCCAAACCAATTTTCGCAGTTGTAGGAACTGCATTTTTATCGTTTACCGGAGTAAAACTGAACATCACCGCAACCAATAGAAGCAAGGTGAAAGGGACAAATGTTTTTTTCATAATTATTGAATTCATTTCAAATATAGAACAGTATATGGACTGGAAGCCAAAGTTCTTGCCAAAGTATTTTTTACACTCTGCGAATATCTGCTCCCAATGCTTGAAGACGCGCTTCAATGTCCTGATAACCGCGATCGATCTGCTCAATGTTCTGAATAGTCGACTTTCCTTTCGCGCTCAAAGCTGCAATTAGCAGGGAAACCCCAGCACGAATATCCGGAGAAGACATAGTCACACCCTTCAGGGTAGACTTGCGATCTAAACCAATTACAGTCGCTCTGTGGGGATCGCACAAAATAATTTGCGCCCCCATATCAATGAGTTTGTCAACGAAGAACAAGCGACTCTCGAACATTTTCTGATGAATAAGAACCGAACCTCTTGCCTGAGTTGCAGTTACCAAAGCTATCGAAATCAAATCAGGAGTGAATCCCGGCCAAGGCGCATCGCTAATGGTCATGATTGATCCATCAATAAACGTATCAATCTCATAAGAATCTTGCGCTGGAATATGAAGGTCGTCGCCATTCACCAAATCAACTTGAATTCCCATGCGACGGAACATTTCAGGTATAATTCCCAAGTCATTGTATGATACATCTTTAATTAGAATATCTCCTTTCGTCATGGCAGCCATTCCAATGAAAGAACCTATTTCAATCATATCGGGAAGACATCTGTGCTCGGTTCCTCCTAATTTTTCGACCCCTTCAATGATGAGTAAGTTCGAACCAATACCCGAGATTTTTCCGCCCATGCGATTGATCATCTTGCACAACTGCTGCAGATAAGGTTCGCAAGCGGCGTTGTAGATGGAAGTGGTTCCTTCGGCCAATGCCGCAGCCATGACAATGTTTGCAGTGCCTGTTACAGAAGCTTCATCGAGTAGCATGTAGGCGCCTTTCAATCGGTTTGAAGTAACACTGTAGAAGTGATTCACCGCATCATAATTGAACGTTGCTCCTAAATTCTGAAAACCAGTGAAGTGCGTATCCAAACGGCGTCTTCCAATTTTATCTCCGCCTGGCTTAGGAATATATCCTTGCCCGAATCTTCCGAGCATTGGACCCACCAGCATGATAGAACCGCGCAACGCAGCAGCCTTCTTCTTGTAATCCTCTGTTGTCAAATACTCCAGATTTACGTCGTCGGCAATGAATTTAAATTCGCCTTTCGCCAACTTTTCCACCTTCACTCCAATGTCTTGAAGCAAATCAATCAACTTCAATACATCAATGATTTCTGGGATATTGCGAATAATAACTGGCTCCGCAGTTAGCAGAACAGCAGATATTATCTGTAAAGCCTCATTCTTCGCGCCCTGCGGAGTTACTGTTCCTTTTAAGGCGTTGCCTCCTACAATTTCAAAAGCCGACATATCTCTTAATTTTCTTCGAAGAAAATGCGAAACTTCCTATTCCCGAAGGCTGAAATTCAAAATTATCAACGTAGGACAATGGATTACGCAAAGTGTAGTCTATTTTTGAAATGACTTATGATCAGAAGAATTTCCGCCCTGTGCATACTTATGGCCCTTAACCAACTGACAAACGCTCAAGACTGGGCCAATCTCAACTATTATAGAGATGCTAATACAGTGCTTGAAAACCCTCTAGAAAATGAAGACCGTGTGGTATTCATGGGGAATTCCATTACTGAGTTCTGGAAAAATGTTCATCCCGATTTCTTTGTTGGAAAGACATACGTGAATAGAGGCATTGGTGGACAGACCACTTCTCAAATGCTTCTTCGTTTTCGTGCAGATGTTGTGAACCTTCACCCAAAGGTGGTGGTGTTTCTCGGCGGAACCAACGACATTGCAGGAAATACGGGCGATGTGTCAATCGATATGATTGAAGACAACATTTTTTCAATGATTGAATTGGCCAAGTCGAATGACATCTCGGTTATCTTATGCTCTGTTCTTCCTGTTTTCGATTACACTTGGAGCCCAGGCAAAGAACCCGCGGAAAAAATTATTGAGTTGAACAATGCCCTTAAATTTTATGCGGAAACGCATGACATTACTTTCGTGGATTTTCACACACCCATGAAAGACGAACGCAATGGATTGCGGTTGGAACTCGGTGAAGACGGCGTTCATCCGAATGTAGCAGGGTATCTCATAATGGAGCCGTTAGTTGAAGCCGCTATCGCCGCAGAACTTCAAAAAATTAGAAATAAACAGAATTAGTACCTTTATACAATGAAAAAACTAGTCATACTTTTCACAGCCGTCTTGTTTTCAAATTTCACTTGGTCGCAGATTGTTATCAATGAAGGCAGCAACAAGAACTATCAAACCATCGCCGATGAGGATGGGGAATACGAAGATTGGATTGAGTTGTATAACGCAGGAACAACAGCGGTTGATTTGTTCGGATATTCATTAACAGATAATTCCAACGAACCCGCACAATGGGTTTTCCCGCATTACAACTTAAATCCTGGTGAATTTTTAATTGTGTTCTGCAGCGATAAAAATAGATTTGCAACCACCCCTTTCACCACAGCAATAAATTCGGGGTCTTTCACTCCGGTAGTCGGCTGGAACACCCACATTTTCACTACCCCATTTCAATGGGATGGCCTTTCGAGTATTGCCATTAATGTTTGTTCCTACAGCAATACCGGATACATTACGAACTCCTCTTTCATGCAAACAGCTACGGCATATGGCTCAACCACCTATAGCTTTAATGACGGGAGCGAAGGCTCATGTTCATACAGTCAAGGAACTCTTGCGTCCCAGCGTCCGAACATGAAATTAAATGGCATAACCATAGGCACCGGAACCATTCAAAATGGCTATACCGACTACCCTGCGCCTTATGGAAATTGGTATTGGAGTGCTCGCAATCAAATGCTTATTCCTGCAGTTGAGCTAACTGCCGCTGGGCTTTCAGCTGGACCTATTACTTCTCTTGGTTTTCAGGTAGCGGCTACAGAGGCAGTGAATTATACTTATGTGGAATTAGCATTGAAAAATGTTTCGGAAACGGCCATGAGTTCTGACTTTATTACAAGCGCTGGAAACCAATTTCACACGAATTTCAAAATTTCAGGAAGTGGCGACACGTTGTTTTTATTCAATCCTGCTCAAACCCTTGAAAACAGTTTAATTATAAAATGTCAAACTGTGGACATGAGCATTGGCCGCTACCCCAACGGATCCAACTCAAACTCTCTTTTCAATACTCCAACACCTGAAGCAAGCAACAACGGAGTACCTTCATTAGGCTATGCCATTGCGCCACTCTTCGACCATAATCCTGGTGTATACGAAACGCCTTTTTCAGTTTCAATTCTAGACTTAAACACGGCACCTTCCACAATACGATACACAACAGACGGGAGCGATCCAGATTTTAACTCTCCTATCTATGATGGTACGCCCATATTTTTCTTCCAATCGAAAATATTAAAAGCACGTGCTTTCAAACCAAATCACATTCCAAGCAATATAACCGCGGCATCCTTTCTCTTCAACATTACTCACACCACTCCTATACTTTCAATTACCACAGACAATGCAAATTTATATGGAGATCAAGGGATATTCGACCATTGGGACCAAGACTGGTTGCGCAATGCACACATCGATTATTTCGATTCTATTCCCGGACATCCGCTGGTGTTTTCTCAAAACACAGGTATGCAAATCGACGGTGGAGCTGGTGGAAGCCGCTCTCAACCGCAGCACTCTTTCCGTTTGGAACTAGCCCACAGTGTATTGGGTGAAAACGCTGTGAATGAAGTGATCATTCCAGGAAGACCAAATAGAAATAAGTACTCTGATTTTTATCTTCGCAATGGTAGTAATCAATATTTGGCTCTTCCATACAAAGAAGCTTGTCAAGCTGAATTGATGTGTCGCGGGGCCAATGCTTATTACAGCGCTTATCGCCCGGCAACAGTTTATATCAACGGACAATACTTTGGACTCTACGAGCTTCGTGAAAAGTACAATACTGAAATGTTTAAAGAAAACGAAGGCGCAAACAAAGACTCCGTTGAAATTCTGTCGTTAAGTTATTGGTATGGAGGAATGCTGCGCGCGGTGGAAGGTTCTGCTGATAATTTTTGGAACTCATACAACACGTTCAATGATTTGAATGAAGCAAGCCCTAATTATTGGAGCGAAGCGGATCAACATTTCGACATGACTTATTACACGGATTACATTATTTCGGAATCGTGGATGGGTAATGTTGACTGGCCGGGTAACAATATTAAAATTTACCGATCAAACGTAACAAACAACAGATGGAGGTTCGCAACCATTGATTTGGAATTAGCATTGAATCCAAATGCTTGGACAGATTGTTACTTCAATCACATCGATTACATGTCGGGACAAAGCACAGACAATCCGTATATCAATATTTGGTTACAAAGCATTCAAAACACCCTTTACAAAAACTACTTCATCAATCGCTTCGCCGATTTAATGAACACGAACTACCGACCTGAAAGATTAATTGCTGTTGAAAACAGGTACTTCAACCTAACCGCTCCTGAAATGCCGAATGAATATCAGCGATGGGGAGATGCAGGGAATGTACCCGGACAAATGGATTATTTCTACAACAATCACCTCACATTCCAATCGGAGTTATTGTGCAGAACAGATCAAGTTCGCGATCACATTCAAAACAGATTTGCATTACCGCAACAAGTCGATGTAACCCTGGATGTGTTGCCTCTTGGTTCAGGTAAAATTCACATCAGCACTATTCAACCAACGGAGTATCCATGGACGGGAGTTTACTTCGACGGTGTGCCTGTGAAAATTGAAGCAATTGCAAATCCGGGGTTTGAATTCGCTTATTGGGATAACAGCAGTTTAATCACTGATATTTTAGATTCTGTTTGGGAAGGAAGTATCTCGTTAACTGCTGCGCAATTCACTGCGCATTTCCAATCGAATGTGAATGTAAATGAAGAAGAGGAAACTGTATTTAAAATATACCCTTCGCCTGCACAAGATTACATTCAGGTTGTTGCTGAAGCCCAATTCAGAGGACTTACCTTTTCAATCTTCGATATTCAAGGAAAATTGGTACACACTGGAAACATGCAAAACCAAGGTTCTACTCGAATCGATGTTTCGCTATTCAGCACGGGTATGTATGCCATTCAAATTTCAGACAGCCTGAAAGGAATTGTTGCGAAAAAAATATTTGTTAAGGAATAATCCCCACTTTTGCCGCTCTAAAAAATAAATCATGTCAGTAAACAAAGTAGTTCGAAGAGTCACCACCCATACCCTTCAAGAAATGAAGAACAAGGGCGAGAAGATTGCTATGCTAACCGCATACGACTATTCCATGGCTCTCATTGTTGACCAATCTGGAATTGACGTGATTCTTGTTGGAGATTCGGCATCGAATGTAATGGCAGGACACGAGACTACCCTTCCAATAACGTTGGACCAAATGATCTATCATGCGGCCAGTGTGGTTCGAGCTTGCAATCGCTCTCTCGTAGTTGTAGATATGCCCTTCGGTTCATACCAAGGTAACTCCAAAGAGGCGTTGAACTCTGCCATTCGTATCATGAAAGAAACGGGAGGACACGCCGTTAAGCTAGAAGGAGGAGAAGAAATTGTTGAAAGTGTAAAACGTATTTTAACGGCGGGTATTCCGGTAATGGGTCACCTCGGATTAACACCTCAGAGTATTTATAAATTCGGAACGTATCAGGTTCGCGCTAAGGAAGAAGTTGAAGCAGATCGTTTGATTCACGATGCGAAACTTTTGGCCGAGAGCGGTTGTTTCGCGATTGTCTTAGAAAAAATTCCTGCCGCACTTGCCAAACGCGTGGCGCAAGAAGTTCATGTTCCAATTATTGGAATTGGTGCTGGTGGAGATGTAGACGGACAAGTGCTTGTATTGCACGACATGTTGGGAATTACCGAAGGATTCACTCCGCGTTTTTTAAGGAAGTACTTGAATATGGGAGAACAAATGAAAACAGCGCTAGAACAATATGTGAGCGATGTAAGAAGCGCAGATTTTCCGAACAATAAAGAGCAGTATTGATGAAAAAATACGCGCCCAAAGTTTGGGACCGAGCACCAAAAAAACCGCTTGAAGTAACAACCCTCGAAAACCTTCGCATTCTATACGAAGACAACCACATTATAGCCGTTAACAAGAGAAACTCTGATATCGTTCAAGGCGATAAAACAGGAGATGTGGTTCTAAGTGACATCATTAAACAATACCTTAAGATAACCTACAACAAACCCGGTGAAGTCTTTTGCGGAACCGTTCATCGCATAGATCGACCCGTAAGCGGCGTTGTGGTGTTCGCTAAAACAAGTAAGGCTCTTTCGCGACTAACCATCGACTTCAAAACACGTGATGTATTCAAAACCTATTGGGCTGTTGTGCAAGACGCACCGCCAAAGATGGAAGGACATGTGATAAATTACTTGTGGAAAGATGAGAAACAAAACAAGTCTTTCTTCTATAACGAGCCGGCTGCCGACAGAAAAGAATCTGAACTGACATACAAAGTCCTTGGAAAAGGCGACCATTACACGTTTGTCGAAGTATATCCGAAAACAGGAAGACACCATCAAATCCGCGCAACACTTTCTCAATTGGGTTGTCCAATTAAGGGAGACATTAAATACGGAAGCAAACGAACCAACGACAACGCAAGTATTCATCTTCATGCAAGAAAAATTGAATTTACACATCCTGTAAAAAAGACTCCTGTTGTAATCTCGGCGCCCCCGCCGGAAGATCCACTTTGGGATGCATTCTTGATTCAAGCCTTTGAATAATCTGTGCGTAAAATCACACATTGTAAAGCATCACTCACACTATATTTGTCCTCTCAAAAAAATTGAATCATATGGAAGCGAACGAACACATTAAATGCCTCATCCTCGGCAGCGGACCTGCGGGATACACTGCAGCAATCTACGCTGCACGTGCAGACATGAAGCCTGTTATCTATCAAGGACAGCAGCCTGGCGGGCAATTGATGGACACTACGGAAGTAGACAATTTCCCCGGGTATCCTCTGGGCGTTAAAGGTCCTGAGATGATGGCCGATATGGAAAATCAAGCCAAACGCTTTGGAACTGACATCCGTAACGGATGGGTGACTAAAGTCGATTTTTCTGGAAGTAAGCATCTCATTGAAATAGACAACGGAAAACACATTATAAGCGCAGATTCAGTCATTATTGCAACAGGAGCTTCAGCCAAATGGTTGGGTCTTGACAATGAAATTCGTCTTCGCAATTTAGGTGGCGGAGTGAGTGCATGCGCAGTATGCGATGGATTCTTCTACCGCAATCAAGATGTTGCAATCGTTGGTGCTGGAGATACAGCAGCTGAGGAAGCTACCTATTTAGCTAAGCTTTGTAGAAAAGTATATATGATTGTAAGAAGCGATAAAATGCGTGCTTCTAGAGCCATGCAGAACCGTGTGCTTGAGACACCTAACATTGAAATTCTTTGGAACTCAACCACAGAAGATATTTTAGGAAAAGACGCGGTTGAAGCCGCTATCTTCAAAAATTCTGCTACCGGCGAAAGCCGCACAGTAGATATTACAGGTTTCTTCGTTGCTATTGGCCACAATCCGAACACAGGCGTATTCAAAGAATTCATAACCACAGATGAAACTGGCTATATCATAAACACTCCGGGATCTTCAAAGACCAATGTTGAAGGGGTATTCGTAGCTGGAGATGCTGCTGACAAAACTTACCGTCAGGCAGTAACTGCCGCGGGAACCGGTTGCGTGGCTGCGTTAGATGCTGAACGTTATTTGGCATCGAAAGGAATTCACTAAGAGAATTTATTCCAAGAAAAAAGGTCGACAACGTCGACCTTTTTTTTGCTAGTGGGGTGGCTTATGGGATTCGAACCCACGACCCTCAGAACCACAAACTGATGCTCTAACCGACTGAGCTAAAACCACCGTCTAAGAGGGCGTAAAGATAAACACATAACTTCTATTTGAACAAATACCCCTGAGTATTTTTTTGAATTTGTATCTTGCAGCAGTGAAAAAAAAGCTTCATGTCCTTTTTCTAAGCAGTTGGTTTCCGAGTAAAACCCACCCTACCCTTGGGAATTTTGTTCAGCGTCATGCCGAAGCTGTTGCGCTCTTTGCAAAGGTGACTGTGCTTTACCTTTCAAAAAACAGTGAGACTAGCGCTTTCGAGATTGAAGACGAGATCGTGGGAAATGTGCGCATAGTTCGGGTTTACTACAATTCAAACGGATTCTTATTTCGAAACAGAATTCAAGCCTTAAAAAAAGGAATTGCTCACATCAATTTCAACCAAAACAAACCAGATATCGTGCAGTTGAACATGATTTGGCCTGAAGGATGGCAAGCACTTTTCATTCGACAAAAATGGAAGATACCGTTTGTGATTTCAGAAAACTGGACAGGCTACCACCCGAATGAACGTTCGCCTCTTTCCTTCCGCATAAAAAGCTACATGCGTTTCATTGCGAACAGATCGAAACTTCTGTTACCTGTCACGTTTCAACTCGAAAAAGCCATGCGCACTTTTGGATTCAACAGACCTGCGGTCATTGTTCCAAACGTGGTAAACACAGCGTATTTCAAGATTGAAAAGAAGAATTTGATGCATACGTACGTGCATCTTTCGCATCTCGACAACGACCATAAAAACATTGAGGGAATTCTTAGCACTTGGAAGATATTCTCTGATCAAACGGAAGACGTTATCTTAGAACTTGGCGGCGACGGTGATATTCAACATTGGAAAAAAAGAAGTTTGGAAATAGGTATACGCTCAAGCAGCATAGCTTTTTTCGGGACGTTGAATCAAGAGGAAGTCGCAGAAAAAATGAACGCTTCGCACACCTTTGTGCTTTTCAGTAACTACGAAAATTTACCTTTGGTCATGATTGAAGCCATGGCCAGTGGAATGAATGTTATTGCAACACGTGTTGGCGGAATTGCAGAGCACATGGGCTCTTGTAAATGGAACAAACTTATTGATGCTAAAAATGAAGAGCAACTATTAAATGCATTGAGTGAATCTCACAGCGAAATGAATGAGGTAAATCGCTACGAAATTTCTTATCATGCTGCGAATTATTTTTCATACGAATCGATTGGAAAACAATTCATGTATGCCTACGATCAAGCACTGCACATATGAGGAAAGTAGAATTTCTTTCCATATTGAATCGCGCGTTTGGAATGATTTCGGCCTTGATCTTAGTGCTATTGAATTTGCATTACGTTCATGTTGAAGGACAAGGAACCATTGCGTTAATCAATTTCGGAATTCTTATCGTTGCAACGCTCAGTCAGTTTATTGGCGGAGGAGCGCTCATCTATTTAATCCCGCGAATGGGTGAAAATAAAATTGCATTGCCGTCTATTATTTGGATTGCTATTAGCGCAATTATAACCTCTATTTTATTGCTAGTACTTGGTGCTCCATTCATCGGATTTACGCTACTCCTTGGAGCCTTACAATCTCTCTTCGTATTGCAACAAATGATCTTACTTGGAAAAGAAAAAATAGGGTCTTATCAAATTCTACTTTTCACTCAATCTGTTTCTTCATTGTTCTTCGTGGCGTGTTTTTATTTCACCACTGATTGGGGAATAATGGCCTTCATTTCCGGACAACTTCTTTCATTTATTGTAACAGCTTCTGTGGGATTTTATCACACTCCACATGTCTGGAAAAAGATGCGTTTCGATTTATCGAAAAACGATTTACAGCAAACAGCAAAGCTTGGTGGCTATGCCCAGTTGGGCAATATTTTCCATTTAGGAAATCAACGTTCCTACTTGTATTTTCTTGAGAATCTCGGCGCCGAAGGGAAAGTTTTTACTGGCGTTTTTTCCATTCTTATGTATGTAGCTGAAGCGCTATGGTCAGTCGTGAAAAGCTTATCCTCAATTCTTGCATCTCGCGTAGCGCAATCGTCAGACTTCAGCGAACACCTTTTGCTAACCAAACGCTATTTAGTGCTTGGCGTAACAACAACTGTCTTCGGCACACTTTGCTTTTTGGTTGTTCCTAACAGCTGGCTAGCTCCATTCGTAGATTTCGACATCGCATTTATTAAAGAAGGTTTTTTCTTTCTAATACCCGGCATTGTTGCGAACACAATTACTGTTTCATTCGCGCATCTCTTTTCTGGAAAAGGCCTTCATCAAAACAACTTTTACTCTGCATTAACTGGATTCACTGTGGCGATAATTTGCTCATCGCTGCTCATTCCAACCGACTATTTAAACGGTGCCTGCATAGCAGCATCGGCTGCTTTTATCGCTCAAAGTCTTGTTCAGATTTTACTTTTTGTTAAATTGAAGAAAAAAGAATTCTCAGTCTAAGTTGAAAACATCGCGCATTCCAATGGGTCGCGATGCAACAAATCCTTCGCCGTATTGATAACCTGCTAACCTGCCGAAATCCAGACCTCTGCCTTTTATGAAATCGAAGAACTCCTTTCCGGAAATTGGGGTTTTCGGCTCTTGTGAATTCGGGTCAAAAAACTGGCTCGAAAAAGCCTTTAAAGCTTCAATTTTCTGATCCATGTGCTCTGTTATGTCAATGACGAAATCAGGCGTGTTGTAATAATCCTGATTGAAATGATACAATGCACGTGGACGCCACGCTTCATAATTCGTTACAATTTTCGGAAGTCCCGCATAAAAACAACAATCCGCTACTAATTTGGCTGCTCGCGCATGGTCTGGGTGACGATCGCGAAGCGCGTTAGTAAAAACTATTTCAGGTCTGTATTTTCGTATTGCGTCAATTACCCGCATTTTGTTATCGGGACTATCTGTGAAAAAGCAATCCGCCATTTCCAAATTTTCTCTAAAATGAGTTCCCAAAATTCGAGATGCATTTTCTGCTTCAACCATTCGTAATTCAGCACTGCCCCTTGTGCCAAGCTCACCTTTTGTGAGATCTACCAACGCCACAATTTTGCCTTCCTTTACAGATTTAATAATTGTTCCGGCTGCACTAATCTCAGCGTCGTCTGGATGCGCAGAAATGACAAGTAAATCAACTTTATTCATAGTGCAAATCTCCGAAAATTTAATCCAAATCGAGTTAAGAAATTAATCCTTATTTTTGCAATAGATGTTTAGGAGACTTTTTTTCACTTTAAGCGCTGTGCTTGTCAGCATCATTTCCTATGCCCAGCCATCGGGGTATTTAGAATCTGCCTTAGAGATGATGGCAGACACAATTTCTTGGTCAAATGCTGCAGAATACACAAAGACTAAAAAAGTTACGATTTATCCTACTCCGAATTTACCGAACATTAACCTTGATTTAAAAGGACTTTCAGATTCGCTATCCACTATTCCTAGCTATGCAAATTATCAAAATTGGGATACCCAAAACATTTGGCACAAGAAACGTAATGTTAATTTCCAGAACGATTCAGCGCTCATTTTTCAGCTAATCGTTGATTCGTGTGACTTCGCGTTTCCAACAGACATCGGAAGACAAACGTCGCCATTCGGGCCGAGATGGGGTCGACTGCATGCGGGTTTAGATTTAGACTTAGACACGGGAGACCCTGTTTACAGTATGTTTGAAGGACTTGTCCGCATTTCTCAGTTTAGCGACACTTATGGCAATGTTGTAGTTGTGCGTCACCCAAACGGTCTCGAAACACTGTACGCCCATATGTCGGCAAGAATGGTCGTGCCGGGGCAATACGTTCAGGCAGGGAACATGCTTGGATTGGGAGGAAATACCGGTAGATCATACGGTGCCCATCTCCATTTTGAAACACGTTATCTAGGAAATCCCTTTGATCCGGCTTATCTGATTAAGCCAAATCAAAAAGCTTTGAAATCAACTGTATTCGAGCTTACACAAAAGAAACTCACCGCTCCAACAAACCCTCCAGCTGGTCCAACAGCAAACAACAACTCGAAAGGAAATTCAGGAAATAAATATCACACTGTTAAGCGCGGCGACACCCTTTCCTCTATTGCCGCTAAGAACAGAACTACGGTATCTAAACTGTGTAAATTGAATAAAATCAAGGCTACGACCAATTTAAAAATTGGTCAGAAAATTAAAGTCCGATAAATCTTCGACTTATATTTACCCTCGACGCTTCTATTTCCGTGTAACCTAGAACAAAAAGTAGAATTTGATGTTTTATAAAATATGAGTAAAAGAGTTGCCGTCATAGGTGCTGGATTCGCTGGATTATCCGCTGCATGCAGATTGGCTCAACTGGGCTTCGAGACACATGTGTTTGAGAAACATTCAACGCCTGGTGGAAGATGTAGGGTTTTTGAAAAAGAAGGGTTCACCTTCGATATGGGGCCAAGTTGGTACTGGATGCCCGAAATTTTCGATCAGTTTTTTGAGCAATACGGTGAAAAAAGAAGCGATTACTACTCATTAGAGAGATTAGACCCTTCCTATCGCGTATACTTTTCAAACAAGATTTTAGATATCCCAGCCTCAGCCGATGAGCTCGGACAGAAGCTTGAAGCATTGGAACCCGGCAGTAAAGAAAATCTCAAAAAGTTTCTTGCTGAAGCCAAATACAAATACGAGACGGGAATGGGGGAATTCGTTTGGAAACCCTCCCTTTCAGCAACAGAATTTTTAGATCTGAAACTTCTCAAAGCCGCCGTGCGCATTCATCTCTTCAATTCCATTTCATCGCACATTCGGAAATACTTCAAGCATCCAGAAATTATTCAATTGCTAGAATTTCCCGTTTTATTCCTCGGAGCTAAACCAGACAAAACCCCAGCTCTCTATAGTTTAATGAACTACGCAGATATTGAATTAGGCACTTGGTATCCCAAGAAGGGAATGGGAGAAATTCCCAAAGCCATGGAAAAAGTGGCGAAAAAACTGGGCGTAACATTTCACTACAACAATACTGTCACTCAAATTGAATCGCTCCATGGTAAGGTCAAGCGACTCATTACTTCGTCAGGAAATTTCGAAATAGACGCAATCATTGCCGGGGCAGATTACCATCATGTGGAAACGAAAATGCTCGCTCCAGCCGACCGCACATACTCTGAAGAGTACTGGAAATCACGCACGATGTCACCTTCTTCCTTGTTGTTTTACCTCGGCGTAAATAAGCGTGTAAGCAATCTACTTCATCACAATTTGTTTTTCGATGAGCCCTTCGATCAACATGCCAGAGAAATTTACGACAATCCTCAATGGCCAACCCAACCATTGTTTTACGCTTGTGTGCCTTCGATTACCGATAAAACTGTAGCTCCGGAAAACTGTGAAAACATTTTTTTATTGGTTCCTGTCGCTCCCGATTTGACCAGTGATGAATCGCTAAGAGACAAGTACCTTCAAAATATGTTCGATCGTATTGAAAAAAGAACTGGAGAGTCCATTCGTGAAAATATAGTTTACAAAAGAAGCTTTGCTCACGAAGAATTTATTTCTGAATACAACAGTTTCAAGGGCAATGCCTATGGACTAGCCAACACTTTAAAGCAAACGGCAATTCTGAAACCTTCCATGCGAAGTAAAAAATTAAGCAACTTGTTCTATGCTGGACAACTTACTGTCCCGGGTCCCGGGATGCCGCCGAGCATTATCAGTGGACAACTTGCCGCCGAGACCATGAACAAACTTCTTTTTCAATCATAATATCATGACAGGAAAACCACTATTCGACAGCGTTTCCTTCGATTGCAGTAAGCTCACCACCCATGCATACAGCACCAGCTTTAGCCTTGGCATTCGTACACTTGGAAAAGAAATCAGAAATCCTATTTATGCGATATACGGCTTCGTGCGTTTCGCAGATGAAATTGTAGATACTTTTCACGACTATGAAAAGCACCAGCTCATGGAACGCTTCCGAAAAGACACTGTGCTTGCTATTGAAGAGCGTATTTCATTGAACCCTATTTTGAATGCCTTTCAAAACACCTTCCACAAGTACAATTTGGAATGGGAACTTGTAGATACTTTTTTGAAGAGTATGGAAATGGATCTTCACCAAATGGAGCACGACCGTGATTCATACGAAACCTATATTCTTGGATCTGCGGAAGTAGTTGGACTCATGTGTTTGCATGTGTTTGTAAATGGAAATCAATCGGAATATGAAAAGTTAAAACCTTCTGCCATGAAGCTCGGAGCAGCATTTCAGAAGATTAACTTCTTGCGCGACTTACATGCAGATTACAACGCCTTAGGTAGAGTCTATTTTCCGAATGTAGACATGACGCAATTCGATGAACCCACGAAAAAAGCTATTGAAAAAGAAATTAAAGAAGATTTTAGACTTGCCTACATTGGGGTGCTTAAACTTCCGAGAGAAGCCAGATTCGGTGTCCTCATTGCATTCAAATACTATTACAAATTGTTTCTTAAAATACAAGCTCTACCATGCGAAAGAATTTTAAAAGAGCGTATTCGCGTTGCGAATCCTAAAAAAATTGCACTTCTTGCAAAAACTTATTTACAGCACAACCTAAATTTACTCTAATGAAATTGATGGTTGAAAAAGCCTTCGCTGTGATTCTATTTCTTTGCATTTACCAAACAACTTTTGGGCAAGAAATTCAATGTCAGAAATTATTTATTGCTGCACAAAATGAACCCGCTAAACAAGAGTTCTACAACTATTGCGCAAACCTATCAAATAGAAACAACACGCAACAAGCTTACTTCGGAGTAGCCACAGCCATGTATGCTGAACTGGTTTCTAACCCAGCAGATAAACTCAGTTATTTCAGTCGTGGAAAAGATCTGCTAGAAAAAGCAATAGCCAATGATTATTGGAATGAAGAATTACGGTTTCTCCGATATTCAGTTCAAGACAAGGCACCCTGGATGTTACAATACCATGATAAATTAGAAGAAGATTCTTATTACATTTATCAGTCACTTTCTTCCGGAAAAATAAATAAGACCAAAGCGTTTTGGAAGATTGTGATTCAGTTCATGTTTCACAGCGAAAACATAAGCGCAGACCTCAAAGCTAAATACAGTCAATTGTGATGGAATTTGTAGTCCTTGTAGACGAGCAAGACAACGCCATTGGAACAATGGAAAAGCAACAAGCCCATGTTGAAGGAGTCCTGCATCGTGCGTTTTCAATTTTCATTTTCAATTCAGAAAAAGAATTACTTCTTCAAAAAAGAGCCTCGTCGAAATATCATTGTGGAGGACTATGGACCAACACCTGTTGCTCCCATCCAAGAGAAAACGAAAATGTTTTAGATGCAGCCAATAGGAGGTTACAAGAAGAAATGGGAATGCATTGTTTGCTAATGCCTATCTTCACCTTTGTATATAGAGCCCAGTTTGAAAACGGATTAACGGAGCATGAATTTGACCATGTTTTTTTCGGAGCATCGAATCAAATGCCTTCAATTAATCTTGAAGAAGTAGAAGATTATCGATTTGTTGGGATGGAAGAACTTCAACTTGAAATAAAAAAATCGCCACAGGACTTCACTCCCTGGTTCCTCATTGCGCTAGACCGAGTAATTGAATTTAATGCCCTTCAATCATGACACTGAACATTGCCCTTATAATTATCACGTTTCTCGTTATGGAGGGAATGGCATGGCTTACGCACAAATTCGTTATGCACGGATTCATGTGGTACTTCCACGAAGATCATCACCAACCCACGCCTGGATTTTTTGAAAAGAACGATGTATTCTTTTTAATCTACGCGGTTCCTAGTTGGCTGCTTATTATGTTTGGAATGATGAACGGCAACGACTTTCGCACCTTCATTGGTTTCGGAATTTTAGCCTATGGTATTGGTTACTTCTTGGTTCACGAAGTGCTTATTCACCGAAGATTTCATTGGTTCGACAAGACCGACAATCTATACTTCAGAGCCATTCGCAAAGCGCACAAGGTTCATCATAAAAATCAATTCAAAGAAGAAGCAGAATGTTTCGGAATGCTTATCGTTCCATTCAAATATTTCAAAGCGGAACTGAAATTCAAACAAGCAAAGGCTTCCAAATGAATCCGAAATACGCTTACCTATTAGTTGACCTCTTCTGCCTCTCTGGTCCATTCTTTTTAAGCTTTCACAAAAGTGTTGCCTTTTACAAAAACTTCAAGCCTTTGTTTTTTGGGCTTCTAGCCATGATCGCCATTTACATTCCTTGGGATATAATATTTACGCATTGGGGCATCTGGAATTTCAATTCAACATACACACTAACCACTCGCTGGTTTCTCCTGCCCGTTGAAGAATGGCTCTTTTTCATTGCCGTTCCTTTTGCTTGTGTATTCACTTTCGAATGTGTTCGACACTTTAAAAAATCGGCTCCTTCAAAAAGATTTACAACAATTTCCGGAACAACCATTGTGTTAATTTCTCTATGCCTTTGCGTTTACTCAGGAGTGAAAGAACTTTGGTATACCTTCAGCGCCACACTTCTTTGCAGTGCATTGTTGCTCTACCACATTCAACGCCGATCAGAATTTCTTGGTTACTTCCTCTTTGCATGGTTCATTCTGCTTATTCCTTTTTACATATCGAATGGCATACTAACAGGACTTCATTTTTATGAATACGATCTGGTCAATACTTCACAAGTAGAAATTACAGAAGCCATTGTGCGCTACAACAATCAATTCAATTTAGGCATTCGAATTTGGAGTGTTCCAATAGAAGATTTTTTCTATGGACTTGCAATGATTCTTCTCGTGCTTACACCCTACGAGTATTTCCGTTTGAAGTGGAAATCTAAAACTTGACAATCACTGGATGATGGTCTGAGAATCCCGCTTCACTGGTTATATAACTTCGAGCTTTCAGGCTCTCACTATGTAAAACATAGTCTATTCGCAGCCCAAGAAGAGGTCCTCGGTAGGTGCTTCCGATTCCCTTCCCTGCATCTTTGAAGCTATCAAATAACTTTTTCGTTAATCGATTGTAGGTATACGAAATGGGGGTGTCATTAAAATCGCCTGTTAAAATAACTTTGTACGTGCATGCCTCTACATGTGCCGCAAGAACATTCGCTTGTCGTGAACGTTTCAATGAAGAACGATACAATTGAATAAAGAGAGGTTTGCTCTCATTTTGAATTTCATTCATATCAATGTTTTCATCGAAAAGATCAAGAGACTTTTTCTTCAATCGAAAACTTTGCAAGTGCGCATTATATATGCGCACGGTATCACTTCCAACTAAAACATCTAAATAAATACAAAAATTATTCACTTCATTTTCAAACGGAACTTGCCCCTGACTGACAACAGGATAATTAGAAAAAATAACCAATCCGAATCTGCCTCCATCGGATAAAACATGAGTAGACCTCTCATGGACTGAGTATCCTTTTAGAATTTCATTCCGCGATTGCTCCGATAGAAAATCACCTCCATTCGTATTCCAATAGCACTCTTGTAGACAAAGAATATTGGGTTTTACTTGTTGAATCTCATTCAGTATTGCATCTCTATTTCTTTTCGCATTCTCTCCATCATAATAACCCATGAGATGTGTGTTGTGGGTCATTACAGTCATTCCCAATTCCTTTGCTTCGTGCTCCTTCGTTGAATTAAAATTAAAAAAAGAGAGTAAATCTGGAAGTGAAAAAACAAAACAAACACCAAAAGCTATAAGCCACTTCCATTCTTTTCGAAAGGCCATAACAATTGCCGCTAAAACAAAGACCAATAAAAGCGGTAAAAAAAACAAACCCAAAACACTAAAAAACATAAAAACACTTGGGGTAAAATGCGCCGAGGTGTAAGACAACAAATAAAATGAAATGATCACAAGGCTAAGAAGGCGAAAAACAAATCGCACCAGCTTACTCCAATGACTCAACTTCTTTATTTCTTGCGTCGGCGATTCCATTACTTCTCTTTGTGTTGCTCTAGAAACTGTTTTTCTTTTACGGATAGACTCTCAAATCCCGAACGTGAAATTTTGTCTAAAATTGAGTTCAAATAATCTTCTCTCAATTTACGCTCTGCATTAAACTCATCATCTGTTTGGAACCGTTTATTGCTGCGCTTGACCGTAAGTTTCGGCGAAGGCTTAAACCACGAGAATATCTTTTCAATCCAATTCATTTCGACGAAATTATATTTTTCCGACACTGCCACTAACATTCCACCAATCGCTCCACCAAGATGTGCAAAAAGCGACAAGTTCCGAGCTTCGTAATTCGCAATGTCAATGACTTCCAAAAATAAAAAGACAGCGCATCCTAACCAAAAAGACAAGCCTCTTTCTCCATTCTTTCCAAAATTGAAAAATAACCAACCTACCCAAAGGGCGGTTATTCCCGATGAAGCTCCAATGAGCGACACCTCCTTTTCAATGCATAAAAGAAAGGCTAATCCGCCCGCTGCACCCGCTATCCAATATTTCAAAGCACTAAATCCGGTATAGCGTTCCTTGGACCAAAAAATCAAGAGCAACAACAAGAGATAATTCCAAATGAAATGACTAACCTCAGCATGAAAAAAGCTGTACGTAAGCCAAGTCCAAAACCAAGATATAGAATCACTTTTCGTCGAAAAACCAACGTAAGAATCAAATGCTGCAACATCCGCAGCGCCACCAGAATTAACTGAAAGTAGAACAACGACTAAACGCACAATAAAACCAAATGCCAACAGAGCGGACAATAATTTTAATCCAATAGAAGTCGCGCGAAAACGCATTACCATGCTTTCGAATTTTTCTGCCAATATTTAAGCAGAAGATAACCGAAAAGCATACCACCTAAATGCGCATAATGCGCCACGTTGTCGCCAGTAGTTTGACGCATAGCCAAATAGAATTCAATAGCTCCATAAATCATAACGAAATATTTCGCTTTAAGCGGAATAGGTGGGAATAACAACATTAATTCTGTGTTCGGGAATAACATTCCGAATCCCAACAAGACGCCGAATACAGCACCTGAAGCACCTACTACACCGGTGTTTATGGCGGAATACAACTCAACCATTTGGGCTTTGTATGTTCTTCCCTCTTCCAATCCTGTAATCATTACCTGATACACTTCTTTATCAGAAAGGACTTGCATCATCTTCTGAATTTCCAAATAACTCACGCCCATGTGCAAAAAAAATGCTCCCACTCCACAGGTCATGTAATAGATAACAAACTTCTTCGTGCCCCAATAATTTTCAAGCGCCGTTCCAAATAAATACAAGGCATACATATTAAAAAATATATGCGTGAAATCATATTGCGAATGCATGAACATATGCGTAACAATCTGCCATGGACGGAAATTCGGACTCGAAAAATAGTAGCCGGTTAAAGCGTCGTTCAATCCAGGAACAACGAAACAGGCTAAGTAAATAAGAACATTAATAATTATTATGTTCTTAACCGCCGGAGTAAGATTCATTCTCATAATGCTTTATTTTCCTAATTGATCTTCTAAATAATCTATTCCAAATGTCAAGGCGATGGACTTTCCATCGGGCGCGAAATTTTTATTCTCGCATGCGTTCCAGCGAACCAACATATCTATCATCTCTGGCAACGTTAACATTTGGCCTTTCCGCACAGACAATCTGCGCGTATAATCCTTCAATAAATTCATTCGCAAATCTGGTCCTTCAATGCCCATTCTTAAACTCTCCAGAACCAATTCAATAAAATTTAAAACCGCTTGCTCATCCAAACTTTCAGGAGCAGCGATAATCTCAGGCTCATTTTCCAAATTCAATTCAAATCCGAACGAGGCCAATAATACATCGTGAGTTTGAAGCAAGGAAATATCCTTTGGCTGAACATGCAATTGAATAGGGAATAACAACTGTTGCGCGACAAATGAATGACTATTCTGATTCGAATGTTCTTCAAACAGCACTTGCCAATGCAGGCGAGTTTGATGAAACATCTTTAACTCGGAATTTATTTCGCAGCCAATAATAACTCTTCCTATTTGAAACGGCACACCACCTTCCCAATCATCTGAATCGAATTCGATTTGCTCTTGCTGAACTTCACTCTCCTTTTCGAATCCGAATCCAGCTTGCGCAAATTGTTCCATCCAATTGCGCGACTTCTGTTGCCAAGAATCAGACTTTTGAAATGGATTGAAATCGTGATCCACATCTACCTGAGGAATGCGCACAGATCCCGGACTCGCTTGTGTCAAAGGAATATTTTCTTGCTCGAAATCGAGCGAAGGTGCAACCTGATTTTTTCCCAACCCCCTTCTCACCGCAGCATGCAACAATGCGTGAATGCTACGTTCATCTTGAAACTTAATTTCCGTCTTCGTCGGATGAATATTAATATCTATAGATGAAGGAGGAACGTCTAGAGCAATTAAATAAAAAGGGAAACTTCCTGAAGGAAGAATTTGATCGTAAGCCTGTTGAACCGCATGATTCAAAAAAGGACTTTTAATGAAGCGTTGATTTACAAAAAAATATTGATCACCTCGTGTTCGCTTCGCTATCTCGGGTCTTCCAACAAAACCAGAAATACGAACAATCTCTGTGTCTTCATCTAACTGAATAAGCTGATCATTGTATTTGCTTCCAAACACATGAACCAACCGCTGTTTCAAATTCGATTTAGGCAAATCGAAAACGACATTTCCATTGTGCGTTAGGACAAAATGAACATCGGGATGTGTCAGAGCTACGCGTTCAAATTCATCAATAATATGCCGAAACTCAATCGCATCGGTTTTCAAAAAATATCGTCTTGCGGGTATATTGAAGAATAAATTTCGAACCGAAAAAACAGATCCTTTCGACGCTTCAACAGTTTCATTCGCCAACAACTTTCCACCATCAATTTCAATACGCACGCCTTTCTCATCCTCTTCGCGCTTGGTAATCAATTCCACCTGCGCAACAGAAGCGATGCTGGCCAAAGCCTCCCCACGAAATCCTTTTGTAGTAATATTGAAAAGATCTTCTGCCTTTCGAATTTTTGAAGTTGCATGACGCTCAAAACAAAGCTGCGCATCTACTTCACTCATTCCTTTTCCATCATCAACCACTTGAATAAGCGTCTTTCCGGAATCTTTTATCACAACGCGCACTTGAGTCGCTTCGGCGTCTACAGCATTCTCAACCAACTCCTTCACAACAGAAGAAGGACGCTGAACCACTTCTCCAGCAGCAATTTGATTGGAAACTTGATCAGACAGTAATTGTATGACACCCGAACTATTCATCTTTCAAATTTACAACAGAACGCACCGAATGAGTGCCTCGAATTATTCACTTTATATGCGCCCTTCGAGGACGGCTTCTATGGACTCGGATTCCCCACGCCAATCGACAATTTTTTGAATAACAAGATCGACAGTTCTGTCTGGACAAGACGCACCACTTGTTACGATAAGCTTTAAATTTTCTTCAAAAAGAAGGGAAGGAACAATCTGCTCTTCCTTCAAATTTGAATAATTGAAAACTATTGCTTTCTCGCTCGAAACAAGATCATCTGCATTTCGCACAAAATAAACCGGCATCTTCTCGCCTAAAATAGTTGCGATCTGTATCGTGTTTGAAGAATTGAAACCTCCCACCACTATTGCCAACTGTGCTCCACTTTCTAGCACTCCCAATGTTGCATTCTGATTGTCGTTGGTCGCGTAACAAAGTGTGTCACGTGTGTCGGTAGTCGCATCTTCTCCATACATTTCAACAACAACATCTCTCAGATATGCTGCTATTTCTTGCGTCTCTGTTGCGAGCATTGTGGTTTGATTCACCACTCCTATTTTTTGCAAATCCCTTGAAACCGAAAAGCCTTTTGAATATTTATTCCCGAAATCTATTTCAAACTGTTCTTCGCTCAATTCTCGGCGAATGTATTTAGCAAGCAATTCAGCTTCCTTCTTGTTTCGAACAACAACAACGGGACCTGTTTCCGCTGCATGCGAAAACGTCGCGCGCGTCTCTTCATGCAAATACTTTCCGTGAACAACGAGGGTATAGCCTCGATTTCCCAATTCTGCCGAGCGCTTCCACACCTTTTCAACGAACGGACAAGTCGTATTGTATCTTTCAAGATGCACTCCCAACTGAGCCAGTTCTGCTGCCATTTCCACAGTTGTTCCGAAAGCCGGAGTAATCACAATATCCTCTGAACTCAAGGTTGAAAAATCAATCAATCTATTCCCTTGGTTATCCACTAAAAATTGAATTCCTTCCGCCAACAAATCTTCATTTACCTGAGGATTGTGTATCATTTCACCCAAAAGAAAAATTCGTTTATCCGGATTTTCAGTTACTGTTCTAAAGGCAATTTCGATAGCGTTTTCCACACCGTAACAAAATCCGAAATGACGAGGTATTACGATTTCTGTTTTTCCAATTATGAAAACAAACGGAGAGTGATCCTTCTTGCGTGGATCGTTTACTTTGCGAATTTCTTTTATTCGTCCAAGAATTGTCGATCTATAGTGCTCTGGAACCTCGAACTTCTTCATTCTAATTTAATTTCTATAGTGATAACAAGGCCTGAGACTTATGGTTCAACCACATTTCCTTATCAAATTCATTTAACTCATCTCTTCTATTTGCTCGAAGTAGCGGTTTAAAAACTCTATCCTTCGAAGAAGCTTCAGAATGTTCAATTAAAAACAATAGCGACTTCAACCCTGAAAGTCGCTGTGCCTCTGGCTTACCATTTCCTTCATGACGTAGAGCATACAATATATTTCCAAACAAATAACCCAACATTAAATCCTCTGTAAATAGATACTCCGAATAAGGCCCAACTTCTACATTAACCTTAAAATTCGGGTTCTTTGTGACCCACTCCATAACAAAAATGCTTGCTGCGCTTCGCTCTATCAACTGCTCTGTTGGTGGTGTCGATGTCAACCACTCCAAAAGATTTAAAACAACCTTTTCATTTGCAGCAAATGCTTCTTGATTCTCCCACTTTTCTTCCGAATTAAAACTCGGACATTTCCGATACTCCTGACTCCAGAGGGTGAGCGGCATAAAACAAAGTAGAAAAATCAGTTTCTTCATACTTCTTCAACAGTTTCAACAAATGAAATCCCAATATTCTTTAAATCGTTCAGTAAGGGTTCATAGAATTCTCGAAGGACAGGAATTTGCACTCCTCTTGATAAAAAATCTCCGTTGAACAATCGTTCAACAGCAAAAGCAATAGGCATCCCCACAGTCTTCGACATGGCCGTCTTAAATTCATCGTCACCTTCCAAAACCATAGATGAGTTCAGCATGAAATTCTTTCCATTCAACGCATATCCGAATTTGTGCACCATTACAATCATGTCACGATCACCTTCCTTCAACACCCATTTCTTCTCGAGTAATTGTTGCAAATGCTGAGCACAGGTTTGCTCCATATTCAACAAAGGTTCATGACTAAAAATACCAATCTCATTAAGCATTGCAGCTATTTCCTGACTTTCATTTTTTATGTTGAAGTTGACACCCAATAACGATTGAGATAAGTCTAACCATGTTGAAAAAGATCCTGCAGGAATTTTCGTGTCGTCGTTCGTGAATCCATTTTTTACTAAAAAAGCCCACCCTCTGCAATATCCTTGCTTTCTCAGTGTACCCCTTACTAATTTTTGAACTTTTTCTAATCCGTATAATTCCAAATAATGAATAGAATTTCTATTGGCATAAGCATCATATCGAACGCCGTCACAAGCAACGATTGTATCGACCTCATCAAATAAATTGTGATAGGGAACCATTCGAAGCTTGTTGTCTTCTCTGTACATGGCGTGTCCTGAACTGCCCGCTAGAATGATATTTCGTGGATTCCACGAAATTTTATATCCCCAAAGATTATCATCACTCGCTGGTGCAACAAGTCCTCCGGTGTATGATTCGAACGATGTTATTTCAGCGCCTTGTTCTTTCAAACGATGAATGATTTCCATAGCCGAAATATGATCTATTCCAGGATCAACACCCATTTCATTTAACACTAAAACACCCTCTTGCACAGCACGATCGTGCATCGCATTTACTTCTGGACTTAC
The DNA here is from genome assembly GCA_044354975.1 of Flavobacteriales bacterium. GTDB lineage: Bacteria > Bacteroidota > Bacteroidia > Flavobacteriales_D > Sanyastnellaceae > CAIZGX01. The sequence goes on along the minus strand of JBIKZA010000009.1, from coordinate 19,572 downwards.
GTAGCTTGGAGTAAAAACGTGAACGTGAAAATTAATGCAATCGCGAACAACTTCCGCATGCATAAAGGCTGGAAGCATAGATATAACGAGACTTGAATGAGTAATTAATCCTTGGCGGAAAGCTGCATCGCCTGCATCGCCTGCGATAAATTCCACTTGCTCCAAATCACCATATTCTTCAATCCAATGTGCAACATTCGTGTCTGCGACAACAACATTCCACTTACCAGATTTGGCTCCTTCAACCAAAAAAGAAACCAAATGGCGTGCGCTTCTCCCAGCGCCGAACAGTATAATTTTCTTCATTTCCATCGCAAACAAAGTTAGCGAATACACTTAGCATCTGTTTCCTAAGAATTTATTTTTTGGCATAAACTTTTATACAGGTAAAAACATAACTAAATTTACGCATCTACAACCTCATAAGAATGATGAAAAAAATTACCCTTGTTGCGATAAGCATCGTAGCTTTCTCTAGTGTTTTCGCACAGATGAATGCTGTTATTTACTCTGAAGCCGGAGAGAAATTTACCCTTTACCTCAACGGTGAGTCTATGAATAGCGCGCCACAATCAAACGTAAAGCTTCAAAATCTGACCTCTGAGTTTTATCAGGCGCGTGTAGATTTTCAAGATGCTGCCCTAGCCGATTTCTCCAATAACAACTTCGCTCTTCATGCAGGAATGGAAGTGACTTATCAAGTCAAAAAGAATAAAAAAGGAGAATATGTACTCCGTTACTACACAGAGAACCCTATTTCTTCAACCGCACAAACCAATACAACCCCAGACAATAGCGCTGCGAAAGATTTTGCAGTTGTGGATGATGCGCCTGCGGCGCCAAGTGCTACCCAGACAAATACTAATGTCCAATCAGGTGGAACTAGCCAAACAACAACCACAACAACAGTTACCGGGACCAATTCCAATCAAAATAATACGGGGAGCATTGGCATGAACATTAACGTAGACGGCGTGAACATGGGAATGAATGTAAACGTGAACGATGGCAGCAATACAGGCAATGGCAATGTGGGAATGAATATCAACGTAGATGGAATGAACATGGGTATAAACATGACCGTTCCGGCGCATACAACTCGTCCAAGCGAACCGGCACAAACTCAACCTTCCAATGCAACCATCGTTGGAAATGGAAATTGCACACGTTCTATGGACGCGGTAAGCTTCGGCAAAGCCAAACAAACCATTGAAAGCAAGGGGTTCGATGAAACGAAGCTTTCTACAGCAAAACAGGTTGCTAAGGCAAACTGTTTGACAACCGATCAAATTCTTGAAATCATGAAGATTTTCGGATTCGACGAAAGTCGCTTAGAGTTTACCAAATACGCTTACGACTATTGCTTCGATCAGAACAACTACTACAATGTAAGCCAAGGATTTAGCTTCGACTCTAGCACCGAAGAATTGAATGAATACATTGAAACGAAATAATATGAAGAACTGGCTCTACCTCATCGCGGTTGCAATACTCCTCAGCACGCAGGCTTGCCAAAACAGCAAGCATTACACGAAACTTGCTCAAAAACAAGAAGCTGCCGGACTGAACAAAGAAGCTTCTGAAAGTTACTACACTGCCTTATGGAAAAAGCGTGCGAACATCGATGCTCAAATCGGAATGAAGAAAACAGGGCAAACCGTGTTGAACGGAATGCTGAGTGAATTCAGCCAAAAAAGTAGTTTCGGAAATAAAAAGGAAGCCGTTTACACATTCATTTCGGTGCTTGAATACCAAGCAAAAATCAAGGGTGTAGGTGTTGAACTTCAGATACCTGATTTTTATCTCGGCGATTTTGACAAAGTAAAAAAATCGTATCTGACCGAACTCTATGAACAGGGCACAAAACTGCTAGAAGAAAATAAATTCACCGATGCAGAGGGCAACTTTAACGAAATTGGAAGACTCGATCCGAACTTCAAAGATGCCGGAGATTTGAAAGACATCGCCTACTTAGAGCCTATCTACCAGAAGGGTATCGCCGAATTTGAAGCGAAGCATTATCGATCGGCATACGGCAGCTTCATCAAAGTTGAAGAACGAAAATTAGGCTACAAAGAATCAGCAGACTTGAAAAAGAAATGCATCGATAAAGGAAAATACACTGTAGCTCTTCTTCCGTTTACCAATGGCACCAATATGCAAGGAAGCGAAACCAAAGCAACCGCATACATTCTGAACGAATTGACGCAAATTAACGATCCGTTTTTACATGTAATTGATCGTGAGAATTTGAATAACATTCTTGCTGAGCAACGCATTCAAATGAGCGGTATTTTTTCTGAATCAAATGCTGTTGAAATCGGAAAAATTTCCGGAGCAAAGGCACTTATTACCGGGACTGTATTGAATCACACCGTGCAGAACGGGCAAATCAGAAAAGTTACCAGAAACGGTTTCGAATCGTACCAAGTCAAAAAAGTAAACGCTGAAGGCAAAACATTCTACGACACAGAATACAAGCCCACGCAATTCGATGAGTACTACAACTACGCTGAATCGAACGTTTCCATTCAATATAAAATGACGTCGATTGAAACGGCCTCCTTAATTAAGAATGATATTTTCACGGAGAAGAAAAAAGACGAGGTTATTTATGCCATCTATGGCGGAAACACAAACAATCTGTTTCCTGCCAGCGGCAATGTTGTCAACACGAATTTCCGCGATAGAAACACTTTGAAAGATATGTTAAGCGCTCGTAGAAATCTTCGTGACGGAAATGATTTAGCGAATGACCTTTACATTGAAATCGCTAAGAAAATTGCCGATAACGTTAAATCCCAAATGCAAACGCTCGTTCCTTAATGAAATTATTTTTAAAATACTTCCTATTTCTCGGAATCATTCTGATGAACGCCTGCAGAGGAAAAGAGACTGTTAAAACAGTTATTCCTCCTCCGCAACCAAAACCTGAATGGGTGTCTGCGCGACCTGTTAACTCCTCTTATTACATTGGAATTGCCACTTGCTCGAAAACCACACAGCCCGCAGATTATCAGGCCATCGCTAAAAAGCTCGCGCTGAATGACCTTGCAACAGAAATTTCTGTTAAGGTAGAAGGACAAACGTTTTTCAACACCATGGAAGTAAACAAAGCGTTCAGTGAAAGTTTCAGTTCAAATGTAACCACCTCTTCTTCTGAAATGCTCGAAGACTACGAAGTTGCCGGCATCTGGGAAGACAAAGAAATGTACGCCATTTATTACAAGCTGAACAAATTCGACTATCAAAGTAAAAAAGCGCAGAAAAAAGAAAATACGTTGAGAGCTGCCTTAGATTATTTAATCAAGGGAAGAGAAGCAAAGAAAATAGGTAATATTCCCTCAGCTATTGATCTGTTCTATCACGGTCTTTTTGCTCTTAAGCCCTATTGGACAGAGGTAAACCAAATGAAAGATGAGAGCGGAAAGGACATCTTCATTGACAACGAACTATTTTCTGAAATTCGAGCAGTTCTTGCAGATCTTCGATTCGAAACACCTTTGAAAAACATTGTACTTTCATCTTCTAACGCGTTCAAAACGCAAGTACCTGTAATGGTAACATACAAAGGCGTTGGCGTGCGAGGTATAAATGTAAAGTATGTCTATCAGCGAGACACCTACATGAAACCAAAAACAGCCATGTCAGATAATGATGGAATTATCCTCGCCGACATCGATAACATTAGCCTGAAGACCAAAAACAATGCACTAGAGTTAAGTTTAGTCATTGACGCATTAGTGCCACAAGATTTAGATTCAGACTTAGCATTGGCACTCGTTGCTGGAATTAACACCGATCAAAGAAAAATACCCATTGAAGTCCTTGCTCCTAGTTTTTTTGTCACATCTAATGAGTTTAAATTAGACGGGACTAAAACATCAACTCTCGCTGAATCTGCTCGAAACACCTTAATAGGCAAAGGGATGAGAATAGCAACAAGCGAAACTTCTGCCGACTTTGTTGTTTATATAAACATAAACCCCAGAGCCGGTGAAGATATTCAGGGATTTAAGGTGGCTTATATCGATGGAAAGATTACAGTTAACGACACAAAAACAAGCTCCGCTATTTTCGAAAAAAGTATCAATGGGGTGAAAGGAGTGCAACTTTCTCATGAAAATGCAGTCTTAGAAGCATACAAAAAACAACGAGAAAATATAGAGTCAACGCTGATAAGCGAAATAATTAAAATTATTTTGTAAGTTTGGCATAATAACTGAAAACATCAATTCAACTAATATCTTCATCAAAATGAAAACACGTTTTACCCTTTTAGCAATTGTTGCAATGACAATGGTTGCTATCCCGTCTTGTAAAAAGAACAAAGACGAAGTAAAAACTCCAGACCCAAAAGGAGAAGTAATCATTAACGAATACTGCTCAGGTTCTGAATACAAAAGCACAAAAGATGCATTCCGCTCAACTGCTACAGGTGAGAGTATGGATCGTGAGACTGCTAAGAAAAAAGCTCGTTCAAACGCAATGTCTGAAATGGGAAAAACAATCAGCGCTACAATGAAAATTGTTGGTGACAACTACGTAAACTCAACTGAAGTAAACAACAAAGAAGAAGTTACTGAGTCTTTCAACGAAATGGCTCGTACAGTTGTTGATCAAGAACTTCGTGGATGTATCGAAATTTGCGAAAAGTTAACTCAACGTCCTGACGGAACTTACGTGAGCTACGTTGCTCTTGAGTTAAGCGGAAACACAATCGCAGATGCTTACCAAAGCGGTTTGTCTAAAAACGAAAAGTTAAAAGCAGATTACAACTACGAGAAATTCAAAGAGACTTTCGACAAAGAAATGGAGAAACTTTCTCAAGGTAAATAATATTTCACCTCTTCAAAAAGGTCACTTCGGTGACCTTTTTTTTTCACTATGAAATCACTTTTAACCCTAATTCTATCTCTTGGACTTTCGATTGGTTTTGCACAAACCAATCTGAAACTTCATGTGGAAAATATTCCTGCACAGAATTCGAAAAAAGTATTTCTCGAAGCCTTCGAAAAAGATCAGTGGCAGATTCTTGCCAATGCCGATTTAGATGCTAACTCTAATGTCTCTCTTGCATTTTCGCCTTCCCATATCGGACAGTATCGTCTGCGATTTTCAGGGACAGGAAAGGCCTGGACCGATTTCTACGTCAACCCTAAAACACTTCCTACCTCCGTTGATTTGAATGTTGATTTTTCAAAATTAAATGGCCAGCCAATGTCATTGTTCCAATCATCAGAACAATCAGATTATGTTGCCTTAGCTACGCTTTATGCAGATCAACAACTCACATACGACAGTTACAAATCAATTACGCATCCTGCTTTTTTAAACAAGCAGAAAGTCATAAATAACGATGTTTTAGACAAATCTTTAGAGAATACAAAATCTAAGGTGTACTTAGATCTCGGCCGACTTTTCATGCGCCGACTTCCGCATGATTTCATACGGTTCGACAGCACCATTTACTTCAAACATTTTCTTGGAAATGTTGATTACAGCAACGAAATAATTCTGTTCCATTATGCATTCGTTCGGGGATTGAACCAATACTTCAATCAACTATACAAAGCTTATCCGAAAGAATATGCTCAGAAATTCACAGATGAACTGTTAGGCAGAATGGGTGAAAACGAAGCCGTGAATCAGTATTTGCATTCTTTCATTTTGAACAAAATGTTGGATTATAAAAACGAAGACGGACTTAGCTATTACTTGAACAACTACGCAGACGGGTGTTCCGACAATACTTCGTTTAATGTGAATACGAAGAACCTAATTGAATCGTTAAAGAATTGCGCTCCCGGCAAAAAAGCCGCTGAACTGAAATACCCAAACCCAGAGGGTAAAATAATTTCGTTGGAAGAAACATGCAAAAAGAATAAAATAACACTGGTGATGTTTTGGAGAAGCAGCTGCTCGCATTGCGAGGAATTTCACCCACAACTTGTAGAAATTTACAAGAAATACCACGAAAAGGGCTTGGAAGTCTATGCCATTTCCATTGATAAAGAGGAAGCCCCTTGGAAAAATCATCTTTCAACACATCAACAACCCTGGATCAACGTCCTTCCTCCAATGGACAAGCGGCCATTTCTCGCTAAGCATTACCCTTCCCCATCTACACCAACATTAATTGCACTTGATTCCAACATGAAAGTCGTGAGCAGACTCATTATGAGAAGTAAGTTGGAAACTTTCCTTGAAGAAAATAAGGCTTATTTTAAATAACCCATTACTTTTGTTCTTTACAAATCAGAATGAGCAAAGTAGACGTATTGTTAGGCCTTCAATGGGGCGACGAAGGAAAAGGAAAAATTGTCGATGTATTAACTCCGAAATATGACATCGTAGCCAGATTTCAAGGTGGACCAAACGCTGGCCACACCCTTGAATTCAATGGAACGAAACACGTTCTTCACACCATTCCTAGTGGTATTTTTCACGAGCATGTGACCAATATCGTTGGGAACGGAGTTGTTATTGACCCGATTGTTTTCGCTACGGAAATCGAAAAACTCAAAGCGAAAAATGTAAATGTTGCAGCTCGACTTCTTATTTCGAAAAAGGCACATCTCATTCTCCCAACTCACAAACTTCTCGATGCCGCTTCTGAAGCTGAAAAAGGAAAATCGAAAATTGGATCTACCCTGAAAGGAATTGGCCCAACTTATATGGACAAAACCGGTCGCAACGGTTTACGAATTGGAGACATTCTTTCTGAAAATTTCATTGAGAAATATAACACGCTCGTTGAAAAGCACAAAAAAATGCTTTCGCATTTTCAATTTGAATATTCATTAGATGAAATGGAAACCGCTTGGTTCGAAGGAATTGAAGTGCTGAAAACATTGACATTTATCGATAGCGAGAATTACTTGCACAAAGCCATTCGTGAAGACAAAAAAATATTGGCGGAAGGAGCTCAGGGCTCCCTTTTAGATATTGATTTCGGTTCTTACCCATTCGTTACTTCAAGTAACACTGTTGCTGCTGGAGCATGCACAGGATTAGGCGTAGCTCCAAATTCTATTGGATCTGCTTTTGGAATTTTCAAAGCGTATTGCACACGTGTGGGCAGCGGTCCGTTTCCAACAGAATTAGACAATGAAGTGGGTGAAAGAATGCGCAAAGAAGGCAACGAATTTGGATCTACAACAGGACGCGCGCGCAGATGCGGATGGTTAGACATTCCGGCTCTTCGCTATGCTTGTCGTTTAAACGGAATTACTGAGTTGTATATGATGAAAGCAGATATACTCAGCATCTTTGAAGAAATTCATGTCTGTACCCACTACAAAATCAACGGTGTTCAAACCGATGAAATGCCATATGATTTGTTAGATGGAAAAGTTGAACCTGTTTACACCACGCTCAAAGGATGGAACGCAGATCTTACTCAAATCCGCACCATCGAAGCATTTCCGCAAGAACTTTCAGATTACATTGCATTTATTGAAAAGGAATTGGAAATTCCAATCACCTATGTTTCTGTTGGGCCAGACCGCGAGCAAACCATTGTAAGATAAACTCCGAACAATACACAACTTCGTTAAAATAGTTCTTGTTGCGCTTTCCGTATTTCTGATTTCGCAGAAGATAAATGGACAAGGCAAACACGTGCAGCTGGTGCACGCAGATAAGATTGCATTCAATAAGAACCTCATCAACGGTCAGCGACTTTTAGGAAGTGTCCATTTGAACTTCGACGGAACAGATTTCTATTGCGATTCGGCCTATAAATTCAGCAATGGAAATTTTCAGGCTTTCGGAAACATTCGCGTAAATAAACCAAGTGAGTATTCTATTTCCGGTAAAAAATTATTTTTTACCGATGCCACGCAGTCGGCGACACTCAACGAAAACTGTGTTTTCTCTGACGGCGCAATGACGCTTACTGCTCCAAACATGTCCTACAACTTGAAGTCCGAAGTAGCTACTTACAATGGCGGGGGCAAAGTCGTTTCGAGCAAAAACAACAACGAACTAGTTTCTCAAACTGGACGCTACCACAGCCCATCGAACAACTTCACATTTAGAAGAAAAGTAACGGTGAAAAATAAAGACTACACCGTCGTTTCAGACACCATGTTGTACAATACCGTTTCGGAGATTTCGTATTTCTATGGTCCTACAACTATCACAGGAAAAGATGTGGAAATTAAATGCGAAAACGGCTACTTCAATTCGAAAACAGAAACATGCAGCTTCAAGAAAAATGCTCGTGTAAAATCGAAAGAACAAACCCTCTTTGGCGATAGTATTTACTATGATGGAAAAGCGAAGTGGGGCGAGGCTTTTCAGAATGTGATTATCGTTGACAACAATTCCGATTTAACCATTCGAGGAAACTACGGAAGACACGAAGAGTTAAATGAAATTTCTTGGGTAACTGGAAAGAGTATTCTTGAAAAAATACTAGAAAATAAAGACACGCTTTTCATTGTTGCTGACACCTTATTTGCGAAAAAGACTAGCGAGAAAAATAGAGACATCAAAGCTTACCACCATGTGATTCTATTCAGCAAAGATTTGCAGGGAAAATGCGACTCACTGTCGCTTTCGGAAGGCGATTCAATTATGCGAATGTTCTTCGCTCCCGTTCTGTGGAATGAAGGCAACCAGTTAACCGGTTCCGAAATTAATTTACACTTCAAAAACGATTCGCTCGACTTTCTATTCGTTCCCGAAAATAGTTTTATCGCCTCTGAAATTGTTCCTGGTTATTTCAATCAAATAAAAGGAAAATCGCTGAATGGTCAATTCGTCAAAAACGATCTTCAAAACGTGCATATCATGGGAAATGGACAACTCGCCTATTTCTCAACAGAAGAAAAAAACAAGCGAACAAAACTCACCGGGTTGAACAGAACAGATTGCTCGAATATTCGAATTATTTTACAAGAAAAAACCATTCAAAAAGTCACGCTTGAAAACGAGCCGAACAGTCTCTACAACAGCATTCAAAAAGCAAAACCCTCCCAATTCAGACTGGAAGAGTTTACTTGGCGTGCCTTGGAAAGGCCTACTTCTAAAGCTGAAATGATTCGCTTACGCGAAGAGTGGACGCGATGACATCTGCTCATGCACTTCCGCTTTCACAGTGCGAATAACATCTTCGTTCGATGCATTCAAAATTACTCGATCTATTGCATTCGCAACAAATTCCATATCGCTAACTTTCAATCCGCGAGTTGTAATTGCAGGCGTTCCGATGCGTATTCCACTGGTAACAAAAGGTGATTTATCGTCGAAAGGAACCATGTTTTTGTTAACCGTAATTTCAGCGCTTACTAAAGCAAGTTCAGCATCTTTTCCGGAAATATTTTTATTTCTCAGGTCTATTAAAAAACAATGGTTATCTGTGCCACCTGAAACTATTTCATATCCCTTTGCCATTAAATGATTGGCCAATGCATTCGCATTTTCAATCACTTGCTTTCCATACATTTTGAAATTTTCGGTAAGAGCTTCATTGAAAGCCACTGCCTTTGCAGCAATCACATGTTCAAGCGGACCGCCTTGCATACCGGGAAAAACACCGCTATCCAGAACTGAAGAAAGTGAGCGAATTTCGCCTTTCATGGTTTTCGCTCCTAAAGGATTTGGAGCATCGTTTCCAACCATAATAACTCCGCCTCTTGGCCCGCGTAATGTTTTATGTGTGGTGGAAGTAACAATATGGCAATGTGGAAAAGGGTGATTCAACAATCCCGCTGCAATTAATCCCGCTGGGTGAGATATATCTGCCAACAAAATGGCTCCAACTTCATCTGCAATAGAGCGAAAAGCTGCGTAATCCCAATCGCGGCTGTATGCACTTGCTCCGCAAATCAACAACTTCGGCTTGCATTCCAAAGCCTTCTCACGAACCTTGTTCATGTCAACACGTCCCGTTTCTTTTTCAACCCCATAAAAAAACGGACTGTAAAGTTTACCGGAATAGTTAACAGGAGAACCGTGCGTAAGGTGTCCGCCTTGTGAAAGGTCTAAACCTAAAATGACATCTCCTGGGTTTAATATGGCGAGCATAACAGCGCTGTTCGCATTGGCACCACTGTGCGGTTGAACATTCGCCCAAGAGGCTCCGAACAATTGCTTCAAACGATCAATTGCAATTTGTTCCACTTCATCGACCACCTCGCAACCGCCATAGTATCTCTTTTTAGGAAGGCCCTCAGCATATTTGTTAGTCAAGACAGACCCCATGGCCTGCATTACTTCATCACTTGCGTAATTTTCAGAGGCAATAAGTTCTATTCCGTTGGTTTGACGAACTCTTTCGCGTTCGATTAAATCGAAAATAATTTGATCTTTCATAGTGCTATATGTGTGGACCAAAAGTACGTGCGTTCAATCGAAAACAAACGCACAAGAAAAGCAAAGCTTTTCCACCAATGCAAGAACTTATTCACTTCGGTTTTATGTTTGCACTATGATTAGAAACATCGTCATTCTACTTTTCGTTTCGATTGTTCAATTGGCAAATGCGCAGATTATAGACAATCGCGAAGGAAAAGCATTTCAACAAGAAATGTTTTTCAGTCAGGAATTCCTTTGGCAAAACAAAATTTCAACCATTACCGGAGTATGCCAAATGAAGCGCACAGGCAAATCCATAGAGAACCGCCCAGATATTACTGTCTACCATTTTAACGAAACAGGTCAGCTCTCGAAAATAGACGCCGTTACCAGTGTGTTGAGTATTGTTGACAGCACGCACATCGTATTTGATCGCAATGAGTTGGGATTGGTTCAGAACAGAAATGAATTGGGTAGGAACGGATATGCTACAACAGCATTTTTCTACGATCAAAAAGGGCGAGTGGAGCGAATTGACAATTCCGTTTCTGAAAACAAAAGTGTAGAAAAATTAAAACTTATACCCGGACTTACGGTTACTGTAAACTCGGAATCTTTTAAGTACAGCGAACCATCTAACTTGATACTTCGAAAAGAAAGCTTCAACAATTACGGCCTTCCCTATTCAGTGGATCTTGTTTATCGTGATTCCGCTGGATTTGTTATTCGAGAAGAAAAAGAGTTAACGTTAAGCGGCAAAAGTTTCGGGAAACAATACACCTACAATGACAATGGTTGGATTGAAGAAATAGCTACCGTTGAAAGTTCTTCGAACAAAGAGACCAAGCGCGAGACGTTTCATTATGATCGAATTGGTAATTTGACCAAGGTTTCCTACTACACCAATACTATTTTGCAACGCGAAATTGAAATCTTGTATACCCCAACATCATTTATTGAGGCTACATTGGATCAGGATATGGGGTCGAAAGACATTGTGATTACGAAATACTCATACGAATTCAGAAAATGAAGACTATTCTATTTTCCCTTTTCTTCTTCATAGGCATTGGGGCTTGGGCCCAGCCCGAAAACGATGTGATTACTCCTGAAAATTCAGGAGCGAAGCGAAAAGAACAGCACGACAAAATTGAAAGTGAGTACTTAAAAAGCGTAGAAAAACACCAAGATGCGCAAGGAAAAAAGGGGAAGAGACAAATGAAGCGCCACATGAAAAAATCCATACGTTCCCGCAGGCTCGGCAATATGCCTTGGTATAAGCGCATGTGGATTCGCAGGCAATAAACAGCCTTAGAAAAGTAAAAAACCTTTTCATTTCGACTTCAAAAAAAGTCAAAAAAAACTAAACTTTACAGACATTCATTTAGCTTTACACAAGTGTTAGGGTCAAACCACCTATTCACTTGATAATCAGAACAAAATAAAAAAATACGAATATTGATTTAACGAACTTTGGGAATTAACCTAAGCTTGCCTTATTTTAGCGCCCGTTGTATACTTTAATAATTCCTTAACCCGGTTTTTATGCAGAGAAAATTCTACTTGCTTTTAAGTTTAATCGCCCTTTCCGTATCTAGTGTTCTTGCACAAGGAAATGGTGGAACTTTGAAAGGAAAAGTCATTGACAAAGAGACGAAGAAGCCTCTTCCTTTCGTTAATGTCGTTCTGTTTTTGAATGGAAACCTGATTACAGGTGGACAAACAGATCCGGATGGACAATACACCATCAAGCCAATTGACCCAGGAACTTATGAAGTTCAATTCAATTTTGTTGGTTACCAAACACAAAGCCAAACGGGTATTCCAATTTCTGCTGGTAAGATCCAATTCGCTAATGCTGAATTGAGCCCTGGTGTTGAGATGAATACCGTGGAGATTAAGGAATACCGTGTTCCGCTTATCGATAAAGATGGTGGAGCTTCCGGAGGAACTGTAACTCGCGAAGAATTAGAAAAAATGCCTAGTCGTGATGCACTTGGCTTGGCGCAAACAGTTGCCGGGGTAAGTTCTGCAGGAACAGGTGGAGGAATTTCTATCCGTGGAGCACGTACCGGTTCTACATGGGTATACATAGATGGAATGAAAGTTCGTGGATCTACTTCACTTCCGAAGTCTGCAATCGAAGAAGTATCGGTTATTACCGGAGGTATTCCAGCAAACATAGGAGATGCAACGGGTGGTGTAATTAACATCTCCCTTCGCTCTGCATCTTCAAAATACACAGGTGGACTTGAAGCCATTACTTCTGGTTTTAAAATCGGAGATCAAGCAAAAGGATTAGACACATACGGTTACAACTTGTTAGAAGGTTCTTTATCTGGACCAATTTTATTCAGAAAAAAAGCTGACGGCACGAAAGGAAGACCAATCTTAGGTTTCTTCATTTCTGCTAACTATACAGATATTTTAGACGGTGGCCCAACCTTCGGTGGTGTTTACCGCATGAAAGAAGACGCACGCCAAGCCATTCTTGCTAACCCTTTGCGTCAGAACGTTCAAGCTGACGGTACAGTCAATGGCGCCCTTTACAATGCCGATTTTCTTACAGCAAACGATTTCGAAAAAATCAATACCCGCATGAATGTTCGCAATAGACAAGCTAACGTTGTTGCCAAAATTGACTTAAATGCTTCTGAAAACTCAACCTTTACTTTCGGAGGTACAGCAGCTTTAAGCCGCGGTAATGGTTTTGATTATGGCAACATGCTTTCTAACTGGCAGAACAATCAACAAAACACTGGTGTTGACTGGAGAGCTTATGCGAAATTCGCACAACGTTTCAAAAACGCCGAAGACGAATCAGGAAGCTCAAACCTTAAGAACGTTTTCTATAGAATTCAAGCAGACTATTCTCAATCGTACAACAGGTCAGAGGATGCAGCCCATGGCAATAACTTGTTTAGATACGGCCACGTTGGAACGTTCGACATTTACCGCAAGCCTTCATACACGCTGAATAGTTCTGGAAATTACTTCGAACAAAACGGATGGCAGGATGTGAATGTAAATTTCACACCCTCTGAATACAACCCAGACCTTGCGGCTATAACAAATCAATTCTTTACTCTTTTCAACACCAATCCATATGTGACTGAGGTGTTGAACGGAACAGATGGAATTATTACAGATTCACAATTCTTTGATCCGACCATCAACGATTTCACTTCTGAAACGGAGCAAATTGGAAACTCTCCATATTCTTCTATTACTAACATCCAAGGAGGAAACGGTTTAGTGAACGGACAACAACCAGCTAGCACCTATGGTTTATGGTCTCACGTTGGTTCAAAGTCTAACAACTACAGCGTTTTCCGAAACAATCAATTCAGAATTTCAGGTTCTGGATCTGCAGACATCGGAGATCACGCCATTGAAGTTGGTTTCGAATTCGAGCAACGCAAAGATGCTGGTTACTCAGTGGCTCCTATCGGATTGTGGCAATTGGCTCGTCAATACGCGAACTACCACAACCAAGAATTGAATACGGATGACCCGAATTATTTCAACAACGGTACATACACTTATATAGACTATAGCAACCTTGTGGGTAGTGGTCAATTCGAATTTGACTACAACTTAAGAACTGCATTAGGCCTTGACCCAAATGGAACCGATTTTATAAATACAGATGGCCTCAGCCCAGATTTCCTTACTGTAGATATGTTTGGAGCCTCTGACTTATTAAACCAAGGTAATGCTGTCGTAACGTATTATGGATACGATCACAGAGGTAATTTACTAAACAGAAAACCTTCATTGGATGACTTTTTCTCGGAAAGATATAACCTAGGAAATCAGTCTTATTATACGCGTGCAGTGGGAGCTTTCGAACCTGTATATATCTCTGGATATGTTATGGATAAGTTTGCCTTTGACGACTTAATTTTCAACGTAGGTCTTCGTATTGACCGCTATGACGCCAACCAATATGTACCAACCGATCCTTACGTGATAAGTGAGGCGTATACTGCCGGTGAGGTAGATTTCGAAGGCTTTGGAGCCTCTCGTCCTGCGAACATCGGAGATGACTACGTTGTGTACGTTGATGACATCCGCAATCCGACTGCTATTCAAGGTTACCGCGACGGAGACAATTGGTACAATGCTCAAGGTACTCTTGTAACCGATCCATTCACTAGCATCGCTGCCGGCGGAAAAATTAATCCTTACTTGAGCGTTGATCCAGATGCTGCTTTAACAAGTAAGGCTTTTAAAGAATATACACCTGCTGTGAATTTCATGCCTCGTGTTGCATTCTCATTCCCAATCTCTGAAGAAGCTTTATTCTTCGCCCACTACGACATCTTAACGCAACGCCCAACATCAAGTAATAGATTTAATCCAGTTGATTACTTGTTCATGGAGAATAGAAACGTGTTGATTAGTAACCCGAATCTGCGTCCTGAAAAAACGGTTGATTACGCTCTCGGTTTCCAACAAGTACTTTCTAAATCTTCTTCTATTAAAGTTGAAGCTTTCTATCGAGAGTTGCGCGACATGATTCAAGTTCGTCGATTTAACGGAGCTTATCCAAGTACGTACAGCGCATTCGGAAACTTAGACTTTGGTACTGTAAAAGGATTAACCCTTACTTACGATCTAAGAAGAACAGGTAACCTTTGGATGAAAACATCTTACACCCTGCAGTTCGCAGACGGAACAGGGTCAACTACCCAAACTCAGCTTGCACTTATCAATGCGGGGCTTCCAAACTTAAGAACTGTCGCTCCATTCAATTACGACCAACGTCACCGTATTGTAACCACTGTTGATTACCGCTACGGAGAAGGAAAAGAATACAACGGTCCAGTGTGGTTTGGAAAACAAATCTTTGCGAACACCGGTGCCAACTTCATTGCAAACCTTGGATCAGGTACACCTTACACTGCTCAAGTATTTCCTACCCCTATTACTGGTGAGTTAAGCCCTACAACTGCAGGTGGTATTAACAGCGCACGTCTTCCATGGCAGTTCACGGTTGACATCAACTTCGATAAAAATTTCAGCCTAGCTTTCGGTGGAGAGGGTGACAAGAAAAAAGCAGCTAACTTGAATGTGTACCTATGGGTTACCAATTTACTGAACACTCAAAACATTAGTAGCGTTTATCGTTTTACTGGAACACCTGACGATGATGGATATTTGGCTGCCGCGCAATATCAGAACGTTATCGACACACAAAACTCACCAGAATCTTTCCGCAACTACTACAGTATGTTCGTGAACAATCCATACAACTTGGGATCTCCACGTCAGATTCGTTTAGGCGTAAGATTTGATTTTTAATTTTTCGAGAAAATGATTTATTCAAATAGCATGAGAAAGAAAATATATATAAGTCTGGTTGCTTTGGCACTTGGATTTGCGAACCAAGCTTTCGCATACAAGTCTGTTCTAGAGAATTCTGGAATGGCACAGAACAACGAAATTGTTACTGACTCACGTGCCGCTTTGTGTGCACCGGCAACAGGCTTAAGAGACTTAGCTTGGAATAACGTTAAAGCGTTAATCGAAACAGGAGGATCCATGTGGCAAAATCGCTCTTTGAGTCGTGCAGCCTATGAAGTTCCTAAAGGTGGCGGAGTTTCTTCCATTTATGCTGGAGCACTTTGGATGGGTGGTATCTCACCTGACCAACAATTGAAACTAGCGGCAGTAACGTTCCGTGGTGATGGAAATGACTACTGGCCGGGACCATTAACCAACGATGGAACAGCGTCTGTTACTGAATCAACTTGTGAGCAATACGATAGATTCTTCGTCTCATTGCGTCAAGATGCTCAAAAACACCGTGCGTATTTCGATTGTATCGCCGCTGGCGGAACCGATTGCGCTACAGACTACGCTATTCCTGGATATTTCTACGAATACCCTGCAATTGGAAACACAGCTGCTGGACAAGATTTATACCTTGCCCCTTTCTATGACTACGACCAAGATGGATTCTACAATCCGCAAAGCGGTGACTATCCTTGGTACGACTTCTTAAGAGAAATAAATTGTGCCGAGCGTCGCAGAGAAGACATCGTTCCCTTGTACGGAGACCAAACTTACTATTGGATTTTCAACGATAAAGGTAATGCCCATACTGAGTCTCAAGGTCAACCTATCGGTATGGAAATTCGCGCACAAGCGTTCGCGTTCACTTCGAATGACGAGGTAAACAACATGACCTTTTACAACTACGTTTTAATTAACCAAGGAACTCAAACCTTAACTGAAACATATTTCGGATCTTGGGTTGACCCTGACTTAGGAACTTCGACAGATGACTATGTGGGTTGTGACGTTCAACGCGGATTGGGATATTGCTACAATGGTGATGCTTTTGATGAGCCAACATCTTCATCTTTAGGTTACGGAGCAAACCCTCCGGCAGTTGGTGTTGACTTTTTCGAAGGTCCTTATCAAGACACCGACAACAAAGACAATCCGTTAACAACAGATATTATCGACGCAATAGATCAAGACGGTATTCCTTACAAAGGTTTAGGTATCGGTTATGGTGATGGCGTAATTGACAATGAGCGCTTCGGAATGCGCAAGTTTGTTTACTACAACAATAGTCAAAACCCTGTGAATGGTGAACCAGCTTTGCCAAGTCACTTCTACAATTACATGAGAGGATTTTGGAAAAACGGACAACGAATGAATTACGGAGGAAACGGAGCATCTGGTGCAAATGTGACTGACGTCGCAGCTGATTACATGTTCCCAGACGATACCGATCCCTTGCATTGGGGAACTGGAGGAGTAATCACAGATGATTGGTCTGAAGAATCTGAAGGCAATCCACCAAATGACCGTCGTTTCATTCAAGCTGCAGGTCCTTTTACTTTGAAGCCTGGTGACTACAATAACATTACGTTAGGAGTTGTTTGGGCGAAATCTAATAGCGGTGATCCTTTTGAATCTGTGAGATTACTTCGTGAATTCGATGACAAAGCACAATCATTGTTCGACAACTGTTTCGAGTTGGTTTCAGGACCCGATGCTCCAGATGTTGCCGTTCAAGAATTGGATAAAGAAATTATTCTATTGTTGAACAATGACAATGCAATCTCTACAAACTATCAAGAAAACTACGGTCCAGACCAAGGCGGTTTTGACCCAAGTATTCCAGAAGAATTAGCTGACGGAACACAATTAACTCTTGAAGATCGTTCTTATGCCTTTGAAGGTTATTTGGTTTACCAAAGAGTAAATGACGACGTTAGTGCGAACGACTTGGGAGATATTGAAAAAGCTCGCTTAATTGCGCAATGCGATGTTGAAAACGGGATTGGACGAATCATCAACTTCTCTCGTGACCCTCTGACTGGTTATATCGTTCCGGAATTGAAAGTAGATGGCTCTGATGCAGGAATTCAGCGCTCATTCCAGGTGACTACAGATGCATTCGCAACAGGTAATAATGCTCTTGTTAATCATAAGACCTATTACTTCATGGTTATTGCATATGGTTATAACAACTATTCGCAATATGACATCGCCTTGGAAAAAGGTCAAGACGAAGCATTCCTTTCTTCAAGAAAGAGCGCTATTGGGGAAATTCAGAAAATCTCTGCTATCCCACACATCCCTTCTCCTGAATTAGGTGGTACTATTCAAAATTCAAACTACGGAGATGGTGTTCCATTAACTCGTCTTGAAGGAAAAGGAAACGGAAGTAATGACCTCTTGTTAGGTTCTGAAACGGAAGCCATCATTCTTGCCAATAACAATATCAGTGAATTAACTTACGCTCCTGGAAAAGGACCTGTACAAGTTAAAGTTGTTGACCCGTTGCGTGTTCCTTCTGCTGACTTTGAACTTCGCTTAAAAACAACTGAGTTCGGAGAAGACACCCCTGACAGTATGTATTGGGAATTGGAGAATCTTGACAACGGAACTATTTACGGAACCTACAAGAAATTCAACACTTCGAGTGAGGACGTAATTCTAGATTGGGGACTTTCAGTTACTTGGGGACAATACGATTACCAAGTTGACGGTGAAGAAGTAAAGCACTATACCGAACTTCTTTCATCTTCTGTTTCATACAATGACCCTTCAAAACCATGGTTACTTGGAATTCAAGATGCCGAAGGATTCTCAGAACAAAACTGGATTCGTTCAGGTAGTGTAAAAACAGAGGGAACTGATCCACAAGCTCTATCAGAAGCGTTGTATGACGACTTCGAACAAGGAAGTTCTGGATTCCCATTCACAGATGAGCAAGAGAAATACGAAGCAGTTGCTGGTGGAACATGGTCTCCTTATTGCTTGGTATCAGGAACAGTGCTCGATCCAAATGATGCAACGATCATCGTTAATAATGTAGCTCCTACAACCGATGCTTTGAAAGGTGATCTTGATCAATTGGATCAACAACGCAAATCAAACATCAAAGGTCTAAACAACATCGACGTTGTCTTCACAAAAGACAAATCGAAATGGACGCGTTGCCCAGTATTGGAAATGCAATACACTTCTTCCCTAGCTGAAGACAATGACGGTGATAACACTGTTGATCCGGAAAAAATGAAAGTTCGTCGCGCACCTTCAGTTGATAAAAACGGAAGAAAAGCAGGACAAGCTGGATACAATTCTGCAGAAGGAGATTTAGTAGGTGCTATCGGCATGGGTTGGTTCCCAGGCTATGCGATTGACCTTAGCACAGGAGAAAGATTGAATATGGCCTTCGGTGAAGACAGTTGGTTGGTTGGTGAAAACGGTCGTGATATGATCTGGAATCCTTCAACCCGTTTATACACGAACAATGGTCAACCATTATTCGGTGGACAACATTGGATTTATGTGTTTAAGAACCTTCGCTACGAAGATTACTCAGCAACAAGTCCTGCTTCTAGCCTTGCTTTAAGCCCAGCTTATGATAATGGTGAGTTCCTGTACAGCAAACTTTCCGATCCAGATATAAGCTCTTCAAACTGGAAAAAAGTATTCCGCGGATGTACGTGGGTTGGAAGTGGATTGGTTAATCCTGAGCACCCCTTGCTTTCTGTTGAAGAAGGACTTATTCCAAACGATGTTCGCATTAGCATACGTGTGGCTAAACCATACAGCAGCTACAGATACGACAATCCTGATATCACAGCACCGGCTGGTTCGGTTAACGAATGGAGAAACATTTATACTTTCTCAACGAAGAACATTGCAACCACATTAAACGATGCAACCACGCTTACATCAGTTCTTGACATTATTAATGTAGTTCCTAACCCTTACTATGCGTTCAGTTCATAT
>JBIKZA010000052.1:0-17315 GCA_044354975.1 Flavobacteriales bacterium | reverse complement strand
CTCGTAGATCGTTGTTATAGGCGCTGTAGATCCTCCAACGCTTGAGGTTGAAGTTGGATAGGTGTATCTGGTAAAAGGACCCACATGCATGAAATAAGGAACGCGCACACCGGCATTGATTCTCCATTTCTCGTTTATGTCAAAATCATCTTGAAAGTAAGCCGCCGACTCATGGGAATATAATTTCACTTGCTCACCTAAATCGAAATCTACATCACCGCTAGAGGCATAAGTATTGTTCGGAGTGAATTTGTGGTAGGTGTAATCCACTCCCCATTTCATGCGGTGGGTGGGATTAGGAAAGTAGCTCCACTGAACTTTAGCACCGTAATCACGGATTCCACTGCTTAATCCGAAAGTGAATTGATCTTGTTTCCCTTCAAATTGAAAATTGTAATCGGTATAGGTTAAAATGGCGTTCATGAACAGTTTGCTTCCCGATTGATGCGCCCAGCGAATTGTTCCTGTTGTGTTTCCCCATGGAATGCGCGTTGAGAAACCTGCATCTGAACTGTTGAATGAGAATACATCCTTTCCCGTGTATACACTTGCGAAAAGTTGATCCCGATTGGAAAGACGGTAATTGAATTTTGCATTCAAATCATAAAAGAAATAACCAGATCCATTGAAGCCACTTTCCGGATTCATGAAAGGTTTCGCTAGAACATCTATATAAGTCCTTCTTCCTGAAAGAATAAACGAAGAAGTGTCTTTTTTAATGGGGCCTTCCACAGTAAAACGACTGGCAATGGTTCCAATGCCACCAGCGCCATGAAAAGACTTGCTATTTCCTTCTTTCAAATTAATGTCTAAGACTGAGGACAGTCTTCCGCCGTATGAGGCGGCGCCTCCTCCTTTGGTGATTTCAATATTCTTTACTGCATCTGCATTGAATACACTGAAAAATCCAAAAAGATGTGATGCGTTATAAACTATTGAATTGTCTAAAAGAATGAGGTTTTGATCAACCCCGCCGCCGCGAACATAGAACCCCGCATTTCCTTCACCACTGCTTTGCACACCGGGAAGAAGCGTTATGGTTTTCAAAATATCAACTTCACCAAAAATGACAGGTATCTTTTTTATTTGATCGATTCCAATTTCAATTTTCCCCATTTCGGTGCTTCCGACATTGTCCTTGCGTGTACCTTCAATAATAACAGGTCCGCCTGTAAATGAAATAGGATTAAGCTCGAAGTCTTTGTGAAGATTGGATTGCAGTTTCAACGGAGCAATCAGGGTCTCGTATCCCACACAGCGCAATTCCATTTCATAATTTCCTGCGGAAAGAGTAATTGAATAAAATCCGAAACTGTTGGTTACGGCGCCGATGCTCTTGTTCTTAATTAACACGGTGGCGCCAATGATACTTTCTCCAGTCGCATGGTCGCGAACGTCGCCACTAACCGCGTAGTTCTGTGCAAACGAAGTTGATCCAAAGACAAAAACGAGAAGAAAGAATAAAATGCTATTTTTCATGTTGAAATATCGTTGGCGAAGTTAATTCTATACCTGTTTAGGAAACATTATTTTTTTGGATTTGTTCTACATCGTAGTTTTGCGGTCCAATGAATAAATCTTTTGCGCTCTTTGTTGTTTTCCATCTTGCTTTTTTGGCCTCAGGTCAGTTGGCAAATCGAACAGCTTTTGCAGTGAGAGCCGAGAAGGCACCCGTCTTGGACGGAATGCTCAACGATGAGGCATGGGCAAGTGCAGAGGTGACAGATCAGTTTTGGGGGCTTCAGCCTTATCCAGGACGATTACAAACACACAACACGGAAGTCAGAGTTGTCTATACAAATGAAGCGCTGTACGTGGGCATTTACGCTTATGATCCAGCACCAGATAGTATTCTTCAGCAATTAACAGGAAGAGATGGTGATGGGAATTCAGACTATGTGGGTGTTGCCTTGAATTGTTACAAAGATGGTGTTACTGGATATATGTTTGCGGTTTCTCCCAGAGGAGAGCAATACGATGCGAGGCAATCTTCGGACGGAGAAGACGCTTCTTGGAATGCCGTTTGGGATTGCAAAACAAAGATTGTTAAAGACGGCTGGATAGCGGAGTTTAAGATTCCTTATGCCGCATTGCGTTTTCCGAATTTGCCTGAACAGCATTGGCACGTGAACTTTGTGCGTGAAATTCGAAGATCCCGTCTTCAGGCTAATTGGAGTTTTGTAGATCCAGCAGGTGCAGGCTTCTTGGCGCAAATGGGCGATTTGAAAGGGATATCCGGAATTGTGCCTCCGAAACGAATTTTCTTCTATCCCTATATTTCCACATATAGCAAGAAGGAGCAAGCGGGTTCAAACGAATTCGCATACAATGCAGGAATGGATTTGAAAATTGGTTTGAATGAGGCGTATACCCTGGATGCAACCCTTATTCCAGATTTCGGACAAACAATTAGCGATCAGTTGATTTTGAATCTCACACCTTATGAAATTCAGTTTCAAGATAATCGACCCTTTTTCAATGAAGGATTAGAACTGTACGAGCGCGGAGAGATTTTTTATTCTAGACGAATTGGTGATACTCCTTTTGATTACTACACCGTAGATTCAAAGAGGAAAGAAAACGAAGTTTTAATTTCTAACCCATCACAACAGCGCGTTATAAACAGCACTAAAATTGGTGGTCGAAATTCAAAAGGGTTGGCCATAGGTTTTCTGAATAGTTTGACAGCGGAGAGCTATGCCGAGTTTCGAGATACCATTTCAGGGAAGACACGAACAGAGCTGACAAATCCGATTACGAATTCAAATGTTTTTGTCGTTGATCAAAATCTACCAAACAACTCATTTGTATCCTTCACGAATACAAATTTGACGCGATCAGGAAAGGCTTATGACGCCAATGTAAGCTCTATGGAAGGGAATTTTAGAAATAAGAAAAACACCTACGAACTTCATCTTCATGGGTCATATTCACTGAAGAATGGGTTAAATCAATTCAATGAAACTCCAAGCGATAAAAATGGAGGAATGGGTGAAGTGAAATTTTCGAAAGTGAGTGGAAACTTTAATTTTCAATTGCTGCACTACACGGAAAGCAACACTTACGATTCGAATGACCTCGGTTATCTGCAGGCTAACAACGAGCAAGTCAACTCAGCTACTGTTGGTTATAATATTTACAAACCCTTTTGGAAATTGAATAAGGCATGGACGAATTTCTCTTATTCTCGTTCAAACCTTTACTTGCCGAGAACATTTACTTCGAATTATGTTGAAGGAGAATTCTCAGTTATTACGAACAAATTTCTCTACATCAATCTGAACTACGACGCAGCACCTACTAGAGGATATGATTTCTTTGAGCCAAGAGTTGACGGAATGAAATTTCAAACCTACAAGTATTTCCGCGGGGGTGCCTATATAAGTTCCGATTACCGAAAAAGATTGGCTATTGATGCGGGAACGGGTTACGGCGTTTATGAAAACGAGGGTAGGAATATTTTTAATTGGAGAATCTCTCCTCGCTTCCGTTTGAACGATAAATGGATGTTCACTTATGTTTACAGTAAGCAGCAACACTTCAACGACCTTGGTTATGCCACGTTTAACGAAGGTGCCCCTGTCTTTGGAAGACGTGATGCGATTTCACACACCAATGTGCTTACAGTTGCTTTTGCTTTCAATCCAGTGAATAGCATGAACGTGCGCTTCCGTCACTATTGGGGATATTCTAGGTATCACGAATTTTTCGGATTGAAGGAAGACGGCACATTGGGTTCTACGGCATATACGGGTATCAACAGCGAAACGAACGATTTCTCCGCAGCAAACAGAGATTTCAATTCATTAACTGTAGATCTTTTCTACAAATGGATTTTCCGTCCAGGAAGTGAAATGATTTTCGCTTGGAAATATTCGATTATCCATGAAGACAATCAAATTCAAGCGAATCTGCTTTCCGATTTCAATCAAACCACTCAAATGCCTTTCAGCAACTCGGTTTCTATTCGAATGATATACTTCCTGGATTATCGAATGCTTTCAAAGAACAAAGGGGAAGGAGTGTACAAGTATCAGTAATTTCTATTAATTTTAAGGATGCAACCCTTTTTAAGGGGGAGTTGTCTATGCTATAACAATGGAAGAAAAGACTCTCATACAATCGTGTATTCGCGGCGACAAGTCAGCGCAACACCTGTTGTATAAGAAGTTTTCTTCGTTGGTGTTTGGAATTTGCCTTCGTTACGCGAAGAATAGAATGGAAGCAGAGGATTCCATGCAAGAAGCTTTTGTTAAAATTTACAATCACTTGAAAGACTATCAGTCTGCAGGTAGTTTCGAAGGTTGGGTGCGAAGAATTGCAGTGAATACAGCAATAACAGGATATAGAAAAAACTTGCGCGGAAGGTTGGAAGATGAAATTGATGACCGTTCCGAATATGCAAGCAGTTTGGTAGAGCACCACGATGTAGACTACACCATGGAAGAGTTAATGATTTGTGTTCAGGCACTACCAAGTGGATATCGCACAGTATTCAATTTATATGCTGTGGAAGGATACAAACACAAAGAAATTGCAGAGATGCTGGAAATAGATGTGAACACATCGAAGTCGCAGTTCTCGCGCGCAAAAGGACATTTACAAAAGGCGTTACTCGATTTGAGTGCGCAGAAAATACCAGTAGAATCACAAGTATAAGTATATGGAAAATTTGATGAATAAAGTCGCGAGTGACTTGCAGAATTACGCTCCACAGGCACCGGCTGGAATGGAAGATCGTATTCAAAAGGCGCTGAATAATAAGAAGTCCTTTTGGAGTTTTTCTTGGTACACCATGAACGTGTATGTTGTCGCATTAGTTGGTGCGGGTGTGTTGGCCTTGGTCTTTTCGAATCGCAACGAGACCATTGCTGTTGCGCAAAATTCAGCCCCTGCAGCAACAGAAGTAAACGCAATTCCTGCATCTGTTGTCGATTTGAATACCAGCAGCCATGTGATTTTGAATGCAGAGAAGGAATCGAAAGAGACTCCAGCAAAAACGATAAGACGATCAAAGATTGTTCAAGGAGAAACTAGCGTTTCGGCCTTGGTGGTAGAAAATTGTCAAAGCACTCCTATTGTCGAGCCAGCTATTGTTGAGGTAGCAGAAACTGTTGAGGTTCAGAGAATGCCGGAGGAAATTCAAGTTCCGTACCCGACGAAAGAAGTAGTTAAGGCTAAAGGCAGAACGCTGAAATTGACAAGGCTTACCGGGAAGTGAATCCGTACATTCGCGATACCATGCGATATTTTTGCTTAATAAGTTTGTTTGTTCTCATAGCCCAAGAGTCTTGGGCTTTTGCCGTTTCAGACACGCTTATTATTGATGGCGAAGTGATATACATTGAGGAACGCAATTCGCCAATGACAGATTCGCTCAATCAAGCAAGAAAGAGTGATTTCAAGGAAAAGCGAAAAGCTCCAATTTGGGGATTGGATGGCGGTTACGGAATGCAGATGACTGATTTTTCTATTTCGAATCAAGTTTACCCAGAGTTGATAGGTGTGAATGAGTTTCTTGGAATTTCGAACAACACAGTTTACCACTCAAATCTCGCGTTAGGAGCATACTTCAGAGTGCATAAAAACATCGAAATTGGAGTTTCTGTTTTGAGGTCGAATGGCAAGATTAACGAATCGAATGCATTGGTATACAACACGAGCAACACCGTTTCATTTTTCACCAGCGAAAATCAAATTGAACAAGTCTTCCAGACAGAGGTGCAACCCGGTGTTTTTGAATTGGACACCGTGAGTCTTTCGACGTTCTCGCAAACGTTCAGTTTAAGTTCGCTCCAAGTACCTCTGAAATTCCGCTTCTATGTGAATGATTTTACTGTTAAATCGAAATGGAAAGCATTCGGAGAAATCTCTCCGATCTACCGTTCGTTTAAGTTGAAAAACACCGGAGAGAATTCCAATCAAATGCTTTTCATTAATTCTGCGGGTAGTTTTGTAAATGCAAATCTGAATAATCAGAATTGGAATCAATTCGGAGTATTGGTCGGGGTGGGTTCAGAGTTTCAATTGACGAAGAAATTAAATGCGTTTGTGCAAGCGAATTGGAGTTTTCCACCCGTGAATAAAGTAGAAGAGTCGGGAGTGAATTATAGCATGCAATACAGTAACTTATTTCTTGGACTACGAATACTCATGAACGATGGAAAATAAATTCAAAGCTTTGACTTATATTCGTGTTATGCGTCACTACATAGTTCTAATTCTTTTGCTTGCTTCGTTTGTTGCAGAAGCACAGTTTCCAAATCCGAGTTTCGAGCAGAGCACTGCTTCGCCTCAGTCATTGGGTGAATGGAACAAAATCGTCGGATGGAGCAACGCAGGAAGCGAGGTTGCAGGGCCTGATTATTATAAAGTCGGTGCCAGTAGCGCATGTGATTTACCAGAAACTCCTTTCGGTTTGTTGAATACCAGCAACGGAAACGCTATGGTAGGTATGGTTATGTGTGGAAGAAATTACACCAACAAACGCACCTACTTGCAGTGTCAGCTCAATGCACCATTAATAAGAGGAAAGAAATATAAAATTTCATTTTACCTGTCTAATGGAAAGCAGACGATAACGAGCAATGCTGGATTAGCGGTCGACCATATTGGTGCGTACTTATCCACATTTGCGCCTGTTCAAACAGGTTCCGATCCGCTTTATTTTTCTCCTCAATTTGCAATTGATAGCGTTTTTTATTCTGAAGCATGGAAAAAAATCAGTTTCGAATACATGCCTTTAATCGATGACGAGAAATTTTTCACATTAGGTGTTTTTGGCTCTGATTCAGAGCGTGAGATTGTAATAGAAGGTTCGGGAAACCCGGAAGTTGGATATTATTTCGTAGATAATTTTTCCTGTATTGAAATAGATGGCGATAATGTTCCCGATGAAAACACCACATCTAAAGGTCCGGCTCCTGACAAAGTGAATTTCGTATTTGTTCCGAATTCATTCACTCCGAATGGCGATGGACAAAATGATTTTTTCATGCCTGTTGGTGAAAGTGGAAACATCGTAAGTGTTGAAGTCTTTTCGCGCTGGGGAGAGGTGCTCTTCCAATCGAAAAATGTTTCCAACCCTATGTGGGACGGCACTAACGGAAAAAACGCTTGTCCAGATGGAACATACTACTACGTGGTTACATACCGAATTGCGAAAACAGGTGAGGATGGAACTCAATCTGGATATGTTACACTTCTGCGCTAGTAGCAGTACCTTCGCGTTATGAAGGTCATTCAAGAAATCCCGCTTAAAGTTTCACCATTGGTTCAAGATTTATTGAATCAAGATGAAAATGTGCGACCTTTCATTTCGGATTTTTTCACCAAAGAAAATTGTTTTGCAGCTGCACGGAATAGATCTTTTTCAAAAGAGAAAAGGAGTGTCTTATCGACCCAATTAATTCAGCAATATCAACAGCTCGTTTTATCTGAACAATTAGATAGGAATATCGAGTTGCTTCGTTTAGAAAATACCTTCACGGTTGTAACTGGACATCAGATATGTTCTTCAGGTGGTCCGCTTTATTTGATTTACAAATTATTCACGGCCATTCGAATTACACAAGAGTTGAATGCGTCTCAAACGGAATTTCATTTCGTACCTATATATTGGATGGCTACAGAAGATCACGACATTGAAGAAATTCGTCATTTCCATTGGGGCAACGAAAAAGTTGAATTAGCGACAGAGTTTGAAGGAATAGCAGGTGAACTTCCAACAAAAGAATTTTATTCTTGGTTGAATGAACGAAAAGCAGAGGGAAAGTTCAACGAAATAGGATTGAGTGAATTGTTTATTCAAGCCTATTCGAAAAATAATTTTACCGAAGCAACACGTTTCTGGGTGAATGAATTGTTAGGTGAGTTTGGTTTGGTGTGCATAGATGGGAATGATAAAGAATTAAAGGAGTTGGCAGCATCGCTTTTCGATAAGGAAATTCAAGAGGAATTTATTTTTTCTGAGGTGTCGAAAACAAATGCGGCGTTGGAAAATTCGGGATACAGTCCAAACATTCAACCGCGTGAATTTAATTTATTTTGGTTGAAGGAAAGAGGTGAGTTGAAAATCCGAAAGCGCATCGATAAAAACGGAGCGCAATTTCAAACGAGTGATGGCTATAGGTACTTCACGAAGTTGGAGTTGAGCGAAATTTCAGGTGCAATGAGTCCGAATGTGTTGCTGCGTCCGCTTTACCAAGAAACGATACTTCCAAACATCGCCTACATCGGAGGTCCTTCAGAATTGGGCTACTGGCTTCAATTGAAGAACGCTTTTCAAACAGCGAATCTTCAAATGCCACTTTTAGTTCATCGGATTTCAATGGTTCTTGTTCGGAAGAGAGATATAGAATTTGTAGCGAAAAATGATTTGAACATTGCGGAATTAGTTCAAGAAAAATTACATGACGCTCAAAAGAAAATGTTGGGTGCAATGAATGTGAAATCTTTTGAGAATGAGACTTCAGAGACGTTAAAAAGTTTTGAGAATTTACGCCATTATATTTCTGAAATAGATTCCTCGTTAGTGGGTTGGTTAAGTGCGGAAGAAAAGCGGCAGTTGGATCAATGGGCTAACATTGAACAAAAAATAAAGAAGGCGATTAAATCAAAAGAAGAAGTGAAATTTAGTCAATTAGAAAAGTTTTTCGCTTTCACTCATCCGAATCACATTCAACAGGAACGTGTCTTTTCGCTTTTGTACGCAGCAGAAATTCTGGGTTGGAAGGATTTGAAAGAAATGCTCGAGGGTTTAGATCCGTTTAAGCATTCAAGTATAATTGCAGGATAATAGCTGCGCTAACTTTGTCGAGATTCTCTTTTTTCTGACGCTGACTTTTGCGCATACCTCCTTGATAAAGCGCTTCAGCTGCGAGCTGACTGGTGTTGCGCTCATCAATTCGAACCAATTCAATTGCAGGAAATTGTTTTCTTAACCAGTCCGCAAATTCATTTTGCTTAATGGTAATGGGCGCTTCGGTATCGTCTGCATGACGCGCCTCTCCTAATACCAAAGTCGTTATTTGCTCTTTCGGTACCAACTGAATTAAGTGAGCTTTGAGCTTATCTGTCGGAACAGTTTCCAATGGCGAAGCCACAATACGAAGACTATCGGTAATGGCCAATCCCGTGCGCTTTTCTCCAAAATCAATTCCCAATGCCTTTGACATGTTTTCGCTTATTTTTGACGAAATTATAGCAAAAGCATGTTACAGCATAAAGAGACCATAGAATTAGCTTGGGAGAACAGAGAATTATTGAAGAGTGAGGATACCCGAATGGCCATTCGGGAAATTATTGAAGCCTTGGATAAAGGTAAGTTGCGCGTGGCGGAGCCTCTTGAAAGTGGCGATTGGCAAGTGAACGATTGGGTGAAGAAAGCTGTGATCTTGTATTTTCCTATTCAAGAAATGAAAACCATTGAAGTAGGTCCGTTCGAATTTCACGATAAAATGGAATTAAAAAGAGACTATGCGGCGCAAGGAGTTCGCTTAGTTCCTCATGCCATTGCTCGTTACGGCGCGCATTTGGAAGCAGGTGTGATTATGATGCCTTCTTACGTGAACATTGGTGCATACGTGGGTGCAGGGACAATGGTGGACACGTGGGCTACCGTTGGATCATGTGCGCAGATTGGAAAGAACGTTCACTTAAGCGGCGGTGTTGGAATAGGTGGAGTATTGGAGCCTGTTCAAGCGGCTCCTGTAATAATTGAAGACGACTGCTTCATTGGATCTCGTTGTATTGTGGTGGAAGGGGTAAGAGTAAGAAAAGAAGCAGTCCTTGGAGCGAATGTGGTACTAACACAATCAACAAAGATTGTTGATGTAACCGGAAAAGAGCCTGTGATTTATATTGGCGAAGTTCCGGAACGCTCAGTGGTTATTCCAGGAAGTTTCTCGAAACATTTTCCTGCGGGAGAATTCCAAGTGCCCTGCGCATTAATCATCGGAAAAAGAAAAGAAAGTACAGATTTAAAAACCTCACTCAATGCTGCATTGAGAGAATACAACGTATCCGCATAATTTCCATATAGATTTAAAATGAAAAAAATCGCATTAGTTTTAGTCGCATCGATAATATCGGTCGCAACATTCGCTCAGCGCTCTGCAATTGATAAGGTGGCTAACGCTGCTTGTGATTGTATCAATGCTACAGAATTCAATAACGACATGACCTCTCTGGATGCTGAGATGATGCTAGGACAGTGCATGGCTCCGTCAATCATGGAGAACATGGATGCGCTGATGAAGGAAATGAACTTGAAGGAATTCAATCAGGAATCTGGCTACCAAATTGGAATTGAAGTAGGGAAAAAATTAGGCGCTATGTGTCCGAAGTTTATTGAGCTTTCCATTATCCTTGCGCGCAATGCAAATAGCGAAGATGAGATTAAAGAAGAATATGATGAATCAGGGGAGCAAGTTGAAGAGGAGTACACTGAAGAAGATGCAGAAATAGGCATATTAACGGGAAGATACGTGAGAGAAGAAGGCGGTGCGCAACGATACATTGTTATCAATGTAGACGGTGTTGAAGAGAAACTGCTTTGGTTGTATTGGTTCGATGGATCCGATGATATTCAGGCTGATCCTTCGTTCTATTTGAACAAGGAAGTTTATGTGGAATACGTGAATTTGGATATGTTCGACGGAATTTCAAGAAGCTATGTTCCGGTAAAACTTTTAATTAGCATTCTCGGCAACGAGTAAGCATGAAGTTTCTCATTATACAAACAGCGTTCATTGGCGATGTGGTTCTAGCAACCCCAATGGCCGAGGCTTTGGCGCAATTGGATAATGCCGAAGTTCATTTTTTAGTTCGAAAGGGAAACGAATCTTTACTAGAAAATAATCCGTTCATTGATCGTGTTTGGATTTGGAACAAGCAACAACACAAGCTTGGGAATTTAGTTCAATTAGGAAATAAAATTCGGGAAGAGAAATTCGATTGCGTAATCAATTTGCAGCGCTTTGCTTCAACAGGTTTTCTAACGTGGCGAAGCGGTGCTTTGAAGAAAATTGGATTTCAAGAAAATCCATTTTCTTTTTGTTTCAGTTCGAAGTTCAAGCACGAAGTGAATAATGGACTTCATGAAGTAAACAGAAATTTAGAATTACTTCGCGAATTTGTTCCAGGTGATTTCCCTCCGCGATTGTTTCCATCAGTTCAAAATTTTGAGGCAGTTACAGAATTTAAAAGTAAACCTTATGTATGTGTTGCTCCATCTTCTGTGTGGTTTACCAAGCAATGGCCGAAGGCGAATTTCATTCAACTCGTAAAAGAATTATCGAGTAACCATCATGTGTTTTTATTGGGAGCGAAAGCAGATTTTGATTTGTGTGAAGAGGTGAGGGGAATTGAAAATTTCAACGCAACGAATCTTTGTGGAAAACTGAATTTCTTAGAATCAGCTGCACTCATGCGCGATGCTGCGATGAATTTCGTGAACGATAGCGCACCTATGCATTTCGCATCTGCTATGAATGCCCCAACCACGGCTTTCTTCTGTTCTACCATCCCTGAATTCGGATTTGGTCCGCTTTCAGAGAGGTCGCGAATAGTTGAGTCTGAAGAAAATTTGGATTGCAGGCCTTGCGGATTGCATGGAAAGAAAGCTTGTCCACTGGGACATTTCAAATGTGGTGAAAGTACTGTTGAGCAAATAGAAATGCTTGCGAAATGTTAGATCTATTTAAGCATTGGAAGCGCCCTGAAGGAAAAGGTATCGTGCTAATGGGTTCTTGTTTTTCAGATAACTTAAAACCATATCTCGTTAGAGAAGGATATGAAGTAACATCGAATATTTTCGGGACGTTGTTTCACCCCATCCCCATTTTTAATTGGTTGAAATATGCTTGTCTGAATGCTATTTCTGAAGATGAAATGCAACTTGCATTTCATGAGGAGCAATGGAAATCACTTGGTGGGGGAAAGATTCTTCGTTCAGATTCTTTGCCTGAATTGAAGGAAATTGTGCTTTCCAAACTCGAGCAGCTTCACAAAGAGATACAGTCTGCTGATACCTTAGTCATAACCTTCGGTACGGCGCATGCGTGGATTCACAACAATCTCGGATTAGTTGGAAATTGTCAGCGACTTCCACAGCAAGAGTTTCATCAGGAAATTATTTCACTGAATGAAATGAAAAGCAAAGGGACGGAAGCAATTCAATTATTGAAAGAAATGAACCCCAACTTAAGCATTGTATTAACCGTTTCACCGGTGAAGCACTGGCGCATGGGAGTGGTGGAAAACGCTCGCACAAAGGCTCGTTGTATAGAATTAGCCCACGCATTGTGCGAACAACATTCATTGTCTTATTTCCCCTCATATGAGTTTGTAACTGATGTTCTTCGGAACGATGATTATTTTGATAGTGATCGCTGTCATCCGAACGAAATGACCATTGCTCGCGTTGCTCAGGAATTTCTAGTGTTTTCAAGGAAAATAAACGATAAAACAATAGGCATTTAACGTTAGCATAACATAGTTGGTGTTTGTTTGCAAAGTAAAATTATATTTATGAAGCTTAAGAGTCTTTTTTCATTCATGGTACCAAAGAACGCTTTGTTCTTTGATTTGTTTTCGGAGGATACTTCTAACCTAGTAGCTCAGGCAAAGGTTTTTAATCAAATGTTTCAACTTAAAGACCCTGAGGAAATAGCCAATTGTATTCGTCAAATCAGAGATTTTGAGCAAAAGGGAGATGATATTACCCATCAAATATTTATGGAATTGTCAGAGAATTTCATCACGCCATTTGATAGAGAGGACATTCATGCTTTGACGACAAGTATTGATGATATTGCTGATTATATCAACGGTTGTGCAACGCGCATTCAGCTATACAATGTAAAGCAATTCTCAAAGACAATGGAGTTGATGAGCGAAGTTTTATTGAAGCAGGTTATTGAAATCGATGCCGCTATTCATGATATGAGAAACATGAAAAATGTGCAGCGTGTTCGTGAAGCGATTATTCGCATAAATTCTCTTGAGAATCATGCCGATGATTTGTTCGACGAGAGCATTGCTCGGTTGTTCGCTGAGGCATCTGACCCGTTGGAACTGATTAAAACCAAAGAGGTTTTAAGCAGCCTAGAGATAGCTACTGACAAATGTGAAGATGTAGCAAATGTCTTAGAATCAATCTTAGTTAAAAACTCCTAATCGATACTGGAATGGATTATTCATTCTTGCTCCTTGCCGTCATAGCATTAGCGCTGATATTTGATTTTATCAACGGGTTTCACGATGCTGCAAATTCTATTGCGACTATTGTATCAACCAAAGTTCTTACTCCCTTTCAAGCGGTTGTGTGGGCGGCCATGTTCAATTTCCTTGCATTTTTTATATTCAAAGACCATGCTGTTGCCAATACAATTGCAAAAACAGTTGATGTA
The DNA here is from genome assembly GCA_044354975.1 of Flavobacteriales bacterium. Lineage (GTDB taxonomy): Bacteria > Bacteroidota > Bacteroidia > Flavobacteriales_D > Sanyastnellaceae > CAIZGX01. Next base: position 3,903 of record JBIKZA010000052.1, on the reverse strand, counting down.
AAGTATACCATGGAAATTTCAGCTCTTCCTTTGATTGCAGCGGGTTTGTTGTCTGCAATCATTTGGAGTTTACTCACATGGTTCTATGGCATCCCTTCTTCATCTTCGCACACATTGATCGGCGGTTTTGCCGGAGCTTTTCTTGCGGCATACGGCATAGATGCAATAAATATTGGAATTGTAATCGCAACAGCAATTTTCATTGTCGTGGCTCCAATTGCTGGAATGCTTATGTCATACATCATCTCCGTATGGTTGCTTAACGCATTCAGAAAGGAGTTATACATGAAGCTCATTACGCTAAGTATAATTTTTGGCGCTTGTTATCTGGTAGGTGGCGCATTGGAAACTGATATGACTAAGGTAAATGCAGCAGGAAGTATTGGGGTAGATTGGTTAGATGTTGCGCTGTATGGAGGGAATTTCAAATGGATATTGTTAGGATTTCTTGTCGTGTCTTTAGGTATTTGCGCCTTGTTTCTGAGCACACTGAACAATTCAGGCTCCAACAGATTGTTCAAAAAACTTCAATTGGTTTCAAGCGCTGCCTTCAGTATTGGCCATGGTGGTAACGATGCACAGAAGGTGATGGGAATTATTTCAGTTGCTCTGCTCGCTTCAAATGAAATCGGAAGTATTAAAGAAATGCCTGATTGGGTGCCAATTTCCTGCTATTCGGCTATCGCACTTGGAACTCTGAGTGGTGGTTGGAAGATTGTAAAGACAATGGGAAACAAAATAACCAAAGTGAATCCTTTTGAAGGCGTTGCTGCAGAATCTGCCGGTGCAATTACGCTTTTCTTCACGGAAGGACTGAAATTCCCATGGAAATTAGCTGGAGATAGTATTCATGGTATTCCCGTTTCAACTACCCATACCATAACAGGTTCCATTATCGGTGTTGGAATTACAAAGCGTATTTCTGCAGTGAAGTGGGGTGTAACAGGCAAACTTTTGGTGGCTTGGATAATTACCATTCCTATTTCAGCAGGCTTAGGAGCGTTGTTTTTCTTCATCATGCATTTATGCGGAGTAAATTCTTAGAATAAAGTTGATATATATCTTAAAAGCATCCTTCGGATGCTTTTTTTATTGAACAGGGTTTATCTTTGAAACAATGCAGTTTTTAAAGTCGAATCAATTCATTTGGAACAATCAGAATCAAGATTACCTGTGGGGTGACAAGGCTGTCTGGTATTTTCAGAATATTGAAATTTTTAAAAGGGCTGCCTTGTGTAAATTCGAAGGAATCCCCTGGTATGAGAACAGGACAATTTTAGTTGAATCGGAACTTCAATGGATTTGTTTAAAAAGAGACCCGGAAACTGATATTTTGGAAATAGAATCGTCTTTTGATTCAGGAGCTAAAATTGAAAAATTTGATTTAGTTTCATCCACTCCTGATCTAGAGTGGATATTCATAGACGAGAATAGCAGAGTTATTTGTTCATTTGAAAATAAGACGAGCCATCCGATTCATCAGCTGAAAGATGTGCTGTTCCGTTTCGAAAAGCAAGGTTTAAGTCTTTCTGAAATATCTGAAAAGTTAAATGATTTAGATGTATGCGATAGTGAGGAAGGCGGAATGAAATCATATACCTATCGAGGTGTTGTTCTTGAATATAAGTTTCATCGATTTAAGCTTAATCAAGATGAGATGAAGGGTGAAATCATTTATTTCAAATTGAAAAATGTTCAACGACCTTTTGAGAAATTTTCAGCTGATTTTTATAAAGTAGTACTGAATTCCGCTGCAGTAGATATTGCCGTATTCGATTTGGAACAGCGCTATATGCTCATTAATGAATTTGCTGTGAAGAACAAAGAGGTGCGAAATTGGCTTATTGGAAGAACAGATTTTGATTATTGCGAGTTTAAAGGTGCCGACGATTCAATGGCTAAAGTTCGAAAAGAATTTTTCGAACAGTCCAAGCGCGAACGCAGAATGGTAGAGATGGAGGAGAAAATTATTGATGCTGATGGAAACGCGCGTTATTCGTTGAAAAGATTTAAGCCAATTATTGTCCAAGACGAAATCAAATACATGATGGGGTTCGGAATGGATGTTACTCCGGTAATCGATGCTCAAGAGCAATTGCAGAAGTCGCTTTTGGAGAAGGAAGCTTTACTTGGAGAAATTCATCACCGCGTTAAAAATAATCTAACAATAGTTTATTCATTGCTAGAGTTGCAGGCCATACAAGAGAAGAATGCAGATATTGCTTTTGCATACAGAGAATCGCAATCTCGGATAAAGGCAATGGCCCTTGTGCACGAGATGTTATATAAGTCTCATTCTTTCGAGGCAATAGAATTATTCGCGTATTTGAAAAATTTGGCTGAACATCTTCAGCATTTGCTTTCTGTGAACAAGACTGTAGAGCTCAAGTTTATTGGCAAGCCTGTAGAATTGAATATTAGTAAGGCCGTTACTTGCGGCTTGTTTGCCAATGAGATATTAACTAACTCATACAAGTACGCCATTCCTTTTGTTGAAAAGCCAGAAATCCGAATCCGATTGGAGGAAGTGGGTGAGTGCATTGAAATGGAAATTTGCGATAATGGGCCAGGTTTGAAAGCCGATTTTGAAGAAGGTAAAAATGAATCGCTAGGATTCAAACTCATGCGTACCTTTGCTTCACAATTGAAAGGTGAGTTGGAGATAAAGTCGGAAGACGGATTGAAGTACCTTCTTAAATTTAAAAAGTAATGCGAATACTCTTAGTAGACGACGATCAGCTCATTCGCTTTGTGCACCAAATGTTCATTGAACGTGCGGGTCACGAAGTCGTGGGTGTTGCCGAAGAAGAGGCTCAGGCAGTAAGAATGGCTCTTGAACTTAAGCCAGATGTTGTTATTATGGATATTCGTCTTGAAGATGGAACAAATGGAATAAGCGCCATGCGCACGATTCAGCAAACATTGAATATACCGGCAATTTACATTTCTGGAAATTCAGACAATAAGACAATGGATGATGCCGAGAAAACAAACATGAAGGCCTTTCTTGTTAAGCCTGTTACTCAAGATGAAATAGCGAAAGCTATTGTGTAATTATTCTTCTGGTTTTTCTCGCTTGTCTCTAACTGTGAATACGCGTGAAACATTGAATCCAAAATGTATTCCTCCGTTTTTCCATTGTCCCACCGATTCTGTGATAAATCCAGGCTCCAACATTGATGTTGAATTCGTAAGATGCAATTGGAATACGTGTCCACCCGTCTCAATATCAACTCCAAGCGAAAGAGAATTGTAGAATGTTGAAGTGATCTGATTAGGTAAAACATAAATGTATTCTCCATTTACAGAAAAACGTTGTGTGAGCTTGTAACGCCCACCAAATCCCAAAGCTAGAATGTCGTTTTTATCTTGAAGCGTAGGAACTAGGTTTTTGTGAACCAAAGTTGGTGTCAATTGAAGTGATAAGTCGTTGTTGAATTTGCGTGCAATGAGCAACTGATGTGTATACTGCATGCGAGAAGAAAAATAATTGTCTCTATTCGGATCGGCCCATTTAACCGTGTTACAAACGGCTGAGGCAAAGTAAGAGACAGAAAGGGGTATGTTGTGCTTGCCACTTCCTTGACGAAGAATTTTATATTTCAAAAATGAATCATACGCTTTATTTACGTTGCTTCTTCCCATACCCACCATTAGTCGGTCGGTAATTCCATACTCGAAACCAATTCTCATCAGGGCTTGATCCAATCCGAATAAATCGTAAGCACCTGTATTTATAAAACCGAAACGGTGAGAAATCCGAAAATCCATTACTCCCGCAGCTGCATTCTCTACACTGTGCATATTAATAATACGCGTAGTCTTAAAGGTAGCAGAGGTGTAGGTTTGTTCTTCATCACCTCCAAGCAAAGAAAGTAAATCGCCTTCATCGGTTTTAACAAG
>JBIKZA010000008.1:0-54056 GCA_044354975.1 Flavobacteriales bacterium | reverse complement strand
GGAAAAATTTCTTGACTTACAAAAAGAACTTTTGTTTTTTGCATAGAGATGTTTAGGTTTGCCTGAATTCAGTTTGCAAAGATATTATAAATCTTTTTTGAATTTTGCAACTTTTTGGCCTTAAAATACTGAAATGAAGGGAACTTCGTGCGAAATAGCTGTTTTACAGCATGTTGATGAGATGATGGCGTTTAGCACGAAGTGCAGAAACGAAGGCCGAACAATTGGTTTTGTTCCCACAATGGGCGCCTTACACGAGGGTCACCTGTCTTTGATTGCAAAAGCGAAAGCTTCGTGCGATGTTGTTATATGTTCCATTTTCGTGAATCCCACCCAATTTAACGACCCGAAAGATTTGTTACTCTATCCCAGAACGGAAGAGGCCGACGTTGCTCTTTTGAAGAGCGCGGGTTGCGATGTCGTTTTTATTCCGGCGATTTCAGCAATTTATCCTGAAGGACAAAAAGTGGAAGATTACGACTTCGGAACATTAACATCTGAATGGGAAGGACGGTTCCGACCGGGACATTTCAACGGGGTCGTTACAGTGGTTAAGCGATTGTTTGAAATAGTCCTTCCGCACAAATCCTTTTTTGGCAAGAAAGACTTCCAGCAATTTTCTGTTATTCGCGAGTGGGTTATTCGCGGGGAAATAGGAGTGGAAATTGTAGGCTGCGATACAATCAGATCATATGACGGGCTTGCTCTGAGCTCAAGAAACAAAAGACTTTCTGCAGAACAAGCCACCATGGCCACCGCTTTTTCTAAGGCCCTTTTGTTTATTCAAGAGAATAAACAAAACAACAACGTGAAGTCACTGCTTGAAAAGGCGAAGGAATTATTTATTGAAAAAGAACAGATTGAACTTCAGTATTTCACCGTCGCTAATTCTGAAACACTAGAGCCGTTAGAACACATTAATGAAGCAAAGCACCAAGTGGCTTTGATAGCAGGATTTATCGGGGGCGTTCGATTAATAGATGAACTCGAATTGAATTAATCGTTCTCTTCTTCCGGATTGTAGTTTTTCTCTTCCCAACGATTAACAGCCACTGCAGCCACTGCGTTTCCAACCACATTGGTAGCAGATCTTCCCATGTCAAGAATGTGATCTACGCCGAGAAGTAAGAGCAGTCCAGCTTCTGGAATTCCAAATGTTGCTAAGGTTCCTGCAATAACGACAAGTGACGCGCGGGGGACTCCTGCAATTCCTTTGCTTGTCACCATAAGAGTTAGAAGCATGGCGGCCTGATCGGCCCAACTCAAATCAATGCCATAACTCTGAGCAATGAACAAACTTGCGAAGGTCATGTACATCATACTTCCATCTAAATTGAAACTGTAGCCAAGGGGAAGTACAAAACTCACGATACGATTTCTACACCCGAAGCGCTCGAGCTCTTCCAATAATTTAGGGTAAGCCGCTTCGCTAGAGGCCGTGGAGAAAGCCAGAAGCAGAGGAGCTTTTATGCGAGCAGTTAGCTGAACCACGCGCTTTCCAACAATTAAAAAAGCAACAAACAAAAGTAAAATCCAAAGTAAGAAAAGTCCGCTGTAAAACTCTCCAATGAATAGGGCGTAGGAAGACAACACGCCAATTCCTTTTTTAGCAACAACAGATGTCATTGCTGCCAACACCGCGAACGGCGCAACATACATGACCATAGAGGTTATTCGAAGCATGACATGCCCAAGAGCATCCATAGCCTTTACAATGATTTCCCCCTTTTTTCCAAGAGCGGCAGTTGCTGTTCCGAAGAATAAAGCGAAAATCACTATTTGAAGAATTTCGTTTGTAGCCATGGATTCGATAACACTTGAAGGCACAATGTGAACCACGAAACCTTTAAGGGTTAGGGCAGCTTTGTCAATTCCAGATTCCATGGCTTCTGGAGGAAGGGGAACTTGAAGCGATTTTCCAGGCTGATAAAGATTCACCAACAACGCACCGAGTAATAAAGAAATGAACGAGGCAGAAACGAACCAAAGCATGGTTTTTCCACCAATTCGCCCCACCGTTTTCATGTCACCCAATTTCGCAACTCCCGCAACCAGCGTGGCAAGCACAAGGGGTGCGATAATCATTTTTATCAACCGAAGAAAGATATCTGTGAAGATAGAAAGTATCTCCAAGATTTTTTTTAGTGTTACGTTTTGCGATTCAGAAACATCAATACTTTTTTGATATTTTGAAAGTTCACTTGAAGCGTTTTTTGACTTGTTGATGCAGGCAAGGGCTGCATCGTATTTTTCATTTTCCGAAATAGAATCGTTTGAAACAATTGCAGCAAGTTCATCTGCGGTTGGGGTAGGCTGAGCAGACAATTCTTTGGCGAGCTGTTCCAGCGCTTCTTTTTTTGATTTTTGTATAGGAGCTGGATAGGAAACATTTAACGCGTAGCCCACGCCAATACCAATAAACAAAGCGATAAATATCCAAGTGGAAAGGCCTCCTAATTTTTTCATAAATGAAAATTTTTCCGAAGATAGTGGCTTAGCTTACAATTCTTCTTGGAGGCGATGAAGAATTTTTCTCTCAATAGAACCCGTTATTCCCGGAATACCAATACCGAGTTTATTTGAACAACGAACTTCGACTTCAACATTATCGATATTTTCAACAATTCGAATAACGCAGGTTCTTCCTATTGCGAAGAACCGAAGCCCCTGTTGAGCATAAATAAATCCCTTTCTATCGTTAATGTCACGGATGTAAAACCTCTCCTTGTGTAGGAGGTCGGTCAGAGCATTTATCACAGCATGTTTGCTGCAATGAAAGATTCTTTTTTGCATAATAGTTAGACGTTTAGTTGAAGGTTCGCTAAATGTAACGCCTAACTCGCTGTAAACCAAACCCGTTAGAGAAAATAAAGTCTTTATATGGAGTGACTTTACTTTTAGTCTTGAGCCACGTCTCGAAATGACTTTGTGTCAATAATTACGTACCCGCCGGTGCTGTCGCCGTATTTCGCAGGGACTCCACCCGTGTATACCGTAATATTACTTATTCCGCTTGAAGGGATGTTTAAGGGGCTGCCGTAAATCTTCACCCCATCGATGTAGTAAACAATGCTGCCGGATCGACTTCCGCGGAAGTAAAGTTCTTCCCCACGATCGCTGGTTTTAATATCACTGGACATAGACGAAAGAATAGTTTTGAGAGAACCGCCGTTTGCAGCAGCGTTATCTTTAAGTTCTTTCGCGCCGAGGGAAATAGCGGTGCCTCCGTTGATATCGATAAGAGGTTTTACGGCGCGAATAATAACGGGGCCTCCGGTACCGTAAGTAGCTGTTGTTAATGTGAAATCGGATAGTTTACGAATTTGATCTGATTTAACTTCGACATCACTGACTTGAAGTTGGCTGTAGCCAATGAGGTCATAAATGAGCGTGTACGTTCCTGGCTCAACACCGTTGATTCGGTATACACCCCTTTCATCTGTTGCAGCACCTACGACGATTCCGTTGTTTTCTGCGCGTACTATTACGCCTGCAATTGGGTTGTTGTGTTCATCGATGACTTTACCAAAGATTTCACCGTGTGATTGTGCCGCCATTCCAAGGGAGATAAGCAAGCTTGCGAGTAGTGTAATTGTTTTCATAATCTTATTTTTCTCTAAGCTAACTTTTTTAGGAGGCGCATTTTTCCCAAGTAATTTGAAAAATTACCGTCCCAAAACAAGAAATGAATTTTATTATTTCGAACATAGGCGAACCATAGACTATCTTCGCGGCAAACTATTTTTCACTCCATGAGTGACGCTATCAAACACGAATGCGGGATCGCATTTTTAAGGCTGAAGAAACCTCTTCAGTATTACACCGATAAATACGGAACTGCTTTTTACGGGCTAAACAAAATGTATCTCATCATGGAGAAAGAGCATAACCGGGGCCAAGACGGCGCTGGTTTAGCGAACATTAAGTTAGACCCAGAACCGGGAAAAAAATACATTTCTAGAATTCGAAGCAACGACGCTCAACCGGTTCGTGAAGTTTTTGCAAAAGTGATGAGTCGCTTTGCGGACTTGGCGAAAAAGCATCCAGATAAACTTAAAAATGCGCAACACCTGAAGAACAATTATGCCTTTACAGGCGAGGTGTTTTTAGGTCACTTGAGATACGGAACTTATGGCGGAAATAGCATTGAAAATTGCCATCCTTTCCTTCGTCAAAACAACTGGATGACCCGCAATCTCGTGCTTGCTGGGAATTTCAATCTAACCAATGTTGATGAATTGTTTGGACTCCTTGTTGACTTGGGTCAACACCCGAAGGAAAGAACAGACACAGTTACAGTAATGGAAAAGATTGGACATTTTCTCGATGAGGAAAATCAAGTTCTTTTCAATCAATACAACCAACAGGGCTATTCAAATCAACAGATTTCAGAGTTAATAGCGAAGAATATAGACATTCAGCGAGTGCTTCAACGCGCAAGTAAAGATTGGGATGGTGGATTCGCCATGGTAGGCATGTTGGGTCATGGAGACGCATTTGTGTACCGCGACCCGAATGGAATACGTCCAGCGTTTTATTACGAAGACGAAGAGATTTGTGTTGTTGCAAGTGAACGCCCACCTATTCAAAGTGCGTTCAATGTTCCGCTTGATCAGATAAAAGAAATTCCTGCTGGTTGTGCCTATGTGGTGAAGAAAGACGGAAGTTCTTCCATGAAAGAAATTAAGCCTTCTTTGGCCTTAACACCCTGCTCATTTGAACGTATTTATTTTTCAAGAGGAAATGATGCGTCGATTTACCAAGAACGCCAAGATTTAGGAAAAAACATTGTTCCTCGTGTTTTAAAAGAAGTGAATTACGATTTGGAAAACACGGTCTTTTCTTTCATTCCTAACACAGCTGAAACAGCTTTTTACGGAATGATTAAGGCATTGGAAGATCATTTGAATGATGTTAAAATTGAAAAATTAACTTCTGCAAAGTGGTCGAACGAAGAGATTGAAGCCATTGTTCGCAAGCGAGCTCGCATTGAAAAAATTGCGATCAAAGATGTGAAAATGCGCACCTTCATTACGCAAGATTCTGCACGTGATGAAATGGTTTCCCATGTATACGATGTTACGCACGGCACCGTAAAACCAGGCGTTGACACGCTTGTAGTAATTGACGATTCAATTGTTCGTGGAACAACCTTGAAGAGGTCAATTATTAAAATGCTCGACCGCCTTGAGCCCAAGAAAATAATTATTGTTTCTTCTGCTCCTCAAATTCGTTATCCGGATTGTTATGGAATTGATATGGCGAAAATGGGCGATTTCATTGCATTTCAAGCGATCGTTGCCTTGTTGAAGCGCGATGGCAAAGAAGGAATTCTCGATGTTGTTTACTTGAAATGTAAAGAACAAGAAAGTGTTCCGAAAGAACAGGTAAGGAATTATGTGAAGGAAGTTTATGAAGCTTATACGCAAGAAGAAATTTCAGAAATGGTAGCGAAGTTGGTTACACCGGTAGGGACGAAAGCCAAAGTGAGTGTGCTTTTCCAAACCATAGAGGGTCTTCACAACGCTTGTCCGAACAACCAAGGCGATTGGTATTTTTCAGGAAACTACCCAACACCTGGCGGAAATAAAGTCGTGAACAAAGCCTTCATTAATTACATGGAAGGCCGCACAGAGCGTGCTTACTAGAGGGTCAAACCCATTCGAATGTAAGTGAGGAGATCTACCGGCATGTGATTAAGACGCTCTTTCGACTGTTGATGTCCAATACGAACAATGACCGTGTTTTTTTCTGGAATCACAACAATGTATTGACCGCGCATTCCACGCGCCGATTTGAATTTTACTCCGTCTACTTCGCCCATCCACCAATGCAATCCGTACCAATCACAGATTGAATTATTTCCATCTTGAATGGCCCATGGCTCGAACGATTGAGCTAAAAAAGTAGAGTCAATAACTACTTCTCCATTTACTTTTCCGTGATGTAAAATACATTGACCAAGCATTGCGAAATCTTTCGCCGTTGCATAAATACCTGTGAAAGGTTTTTCAAATCCGTTTTCTTTATCTAAGTTCCAATACGCTGGAGAAGACGCACCGATTTTAGACCAAATTTTTTCTTCGAAATAATTCGAAATTTTCTGATGAGTGGCAGCCTCAAGAACCATCCCCAATAACACGGTGTTTCCGCCTTCATAAGACCAATAGGATCCTGGTGTTGCTTCTACCTTATAGGGAGAAGTAATTTTTTTTAAATCACTGCCATAGTAGGCTTTCGCCATGTACCCGAAAGGGCTGTTGTAGCTTTCTCCAAAAGGAATTCCGCTGCTCATATGCAGTAGTTGTTCCAAGGAAACTTCTTTGCTGTTCCATGGAATGTATTTTGAAACAGGATCTTGCAGAGAAGAAATTTTTCCGTCTTGAATCGCGCAGCCTATGAGCAACGAAATAGCACTTTTCGACATGGAAAAAGAATTCCAATGCGCAGAGTCACCGCCATAACTGCCGTACCATTCAGACACAAGCGTATCGTTCTTAAAAACTAAAAACGCTTCGGACTCTGTTGAGTTTAAGAACTGAATGTTTTCAGCTGAGAGGATGATTAATTTGGCAGGAAGATTTATGACATCTCCGGGGTTTATTTTTCTCGTGTGGAAAAGCGATTGGTCATCGATGTCTGGCTTTGATTTACCATGCAGGTATGTGCAATACACCCCGCGAGGGAGATAGCCATTTCCGGTTACGAAGAGAATTCCAATAAGAATGCCTATTGACCCGAAAACAATGAGAACAATTTTCAAGGCTTTTTTCATCGGTCTTATTTAAGAATCACCTCGGATTTGCCAATTAAATTTCCGCCTTCATAGATTTCAAGGCGGTATGTTCCTTTCTCAAGTATTGATATTGGGGTGAAATAAATACTCACGTCAGTGTCTTGTCCTTGATAATCAATCTCACGTGAAGCGCCGAAGGTATCGGCTTGTCCAGTTGCCGTAAAGCTGCCCCCTCCTTTTCCGTTCATGGTGCTTCCGTTTGGCGCGATAACTTTGAGATAAAGCGTTTTTCTGCCAGGCTTAACAATTCTATTTTCACGCAAAGTGAACGATGTTTTAATCATGGAAGATTTTCTAGCCTGCTCTGTAACCGCTTCAGCGCCACTGTTTCGTGCAAAAACTCCCGCTGAATAGAATCCGCCTGTAGAAAGAACAGATCCTGCTTTAACTATTTCTTTGGTAGAGTTAAGATCTGTCTCGAGAGTCTTACTTCTGTTTTCCGCATCAACAGCTTGTTGCTTGGCTTGCTGACCCTCTGCGAATAAACGGTCGTTGTCTTGTTGAAGTGAATCTATTTGATGAATATATCCCTTCATAATGTTTCGCAACGTTTGCGTTTCAGCAAGGAGTTTTTTAATGTCGTAATCTTTGTTTTTAGCGCGTTTCAACAGGCCTTCAATTTGCGTGCGTTGCGCTTCAATTTGCGACATCATTTCCACATTGTCTGTAGTAAGGGTGTCGTACATCATTTTCATGCTTGTTAACGAATCTTCAGCTAACTTATACAGCTCAATGATTTGCTCTGGAGTAGCATTAGCGGCGTCCATGGCAAGCACATTTAAAGCACCCATGCTATTTTCTAAAGTAACAATACGATCGCGACTAACTTTCACCCAGAAGGCAAGGCTAAGACACATAACGCCAAGGACGCTTATAACAATGATGGCAACTTTTTTATTCATAAGACAGGTTTTCAGCGAAAATACAATTATTTGTAATGAAGAGTATTGAAAAGATTCGGATTATTCAAGAATGAATGTATATTTGTTCCCCACAAGGGTCCTGTGGCCGAGCGGCTAGGCAGAGCTCTGCAAAAGCTCGTACAGCGGTTCGAATCCGCTCGGGACCTCCAAAACAAAACATCTCTTCGGAGATGTTTTTTTATGCCTTTTCTTTTCTGTTGAGTAAACGGAACAAACGCATCGACAGTTCGAAGAAAAGAATTTTATTGTTTGCGTTTTGGCCAACGCTGCGGTGGGCGGCTTCTAACTCGAACATAATTTCTTCAATGTTCAAATGATTAATGAAGCGAGAAAATTTTTGAGCAAATGCGTTTTCGCCGGCAGTAAAACGAGAGATGTTTTCAGGCGTGTAATTCAACATTAAATTTTGACGCATTTGATCTAACGCGTACAAGAGGAAGTGCTTTAAATCTTCGCGCGTTAATTCGTTCATTTTTTCAGACCAAGCATGCAAAGCAGGAACGTTTTTCGAATAGCAATGACGCATCCAGTTTTGGAACTGCATTGCTAAAAATTCATTGGGATCGTTGTTGTCTCTTAGTCGCAAAGCAACATCCCAACTACCGTCTGAATAGTGCGCAATATCAGAAATTTTCTGCTCGTCGACCCCAAGTTGCTTTAACCCAAGAGAAATAGCTGTTTCGTCGATTTTTGGAACTTGAATAATCTGAACACGAGAGAGAATGGTGTTTAGAATGTTTTCAGATGAATTCGCAACGAAGAAAAACAAGGTGTTTGCAGGCGGCTCCTCTACAATTTTCAATAGTTTATTCGCAACGCCTTCACCAATCATTTCGGCCATCCAAATAACCATGATTTTATATCCACCTTCAAAAGATTTCAGTGAGAGTTTCCGAACAATATTAGCAGCTTCATGAACGGTGTAGAGAAGATTTTTGTTGTCTTTCGACAGTTCTTTCATCCAGTCTTCAATGCCAAAGTAGGGAGACTGAAGCAACCGGTTTCTCCACTCGGTGCCATAGTCATCAGAAATGGTTTCTTTGCTATTGGGTTTTGTGAAATAGGGAAAACTGAAATGAAGATCGGCGAATTGAAAGGAGCTGTTTTTTTTGCAGGTAGGGCAAGTTCCGCAAGAGTCATCGGATGTGGCGTTCGGACAATTTAAGAATTGCGCATAAGCCAAGGCGAGTGCTAAATTTCCAGACCCTTCAGGGCCTAGAAACAATTGGGCGTGCGCAACACGATCTTCCGCTTTTGCTTTGCGCAAACGGTCAATTACATCTTTCTGCCCAATGATATCTGCGAACCTCATTTCCTTGCGAAGATAGCAGAAGTTTAATCGAAAATTTCGTGAAACATTTCCAACGAATTCATACGAATAGAAGTGTCGAGATGTGAAGAGCAAAAGGCAATAAGCTCTTCCAAGAGAGATTTTCGCTGGTCACGATTTAGGCTGCTGGCGACCTCGAATTCGACTGAAGTGGAGATGAAGAGTTTAAGGGATTGATGAAGGAGCGCCTCATCGCTTCGCGTGTTTTCGAAAGTGAGCTCATATTCGTCGCTCAAGAATCCCATTTCCAAAGCGAATTGTGCAATAAAATGAATGGGTAGCGTCCCTGTTTTTTCAACGTTATCTAGTCGTTGTGTTGTTTTTTTAATGAGCTCGAATATCTCTTCATTTACATAGTGCTCGGGCAAGCACCGGTAAAGAAATTCAGAAATAAAAAGAGCTACGGTAGATTTTTCAACATGAAACGGAATAGTTACGTAGATAGCGCTAAGGCTCATGTCTTTAACTATTTCCAATTTTCCATCTGATTTTTTTCCTGAAAATTGAACGGCGTTTAGCGGCTGAAAGAAAGAAATGTTTTCACCCTTCTTTCCTGTTCGAAATAAAAAAGTTTGAACCCCGTATTCTAACGTGAACACATGCGCCAACCGAAGTGAATCTTTGAATTTTCTGCTAGAAAGTACATATGCGTTTACTCGTTCGGTCATGGTTTTACCAATGAAATTAGGTAATTCAGAAATAAAAATAAAAATACGTAACCTTTATTTAACATGTGGGGTATAACACGATGAATGATGTAGAGAACATTCAAAAATTTACTCTCCCACAAAAACAAAGAGTACGTTTTTCAAATAGTTTAGGTTTAGTTTTTCATTCTTCTTTCATCTTGTATGGAAAAGAGTGATTCTAAAAAGGGGTCGTTTTGGGAGAGGCGGCCTCTTTTTTTATTAACTCTTTAACGAGACGTCTACGAAGAATTTTTTTCCAATAGTTTTTCTTCCGAGCAGAACGGGATATCGCATTCCAGACCTATTTGTAAAGGAAATTTCGGACTGTATTTTTTTCTTGTGAACGAGTATCAATGTTCTTACACAATAACGTTCTTCGGTTTGACCAAAAGAATTTTTAATGATTCTTTTTTGGAATTTTTTGAAATGAAGAACAACGGGCTCTCCCGCTTCCCATTCAATGATAACCTCCAACACCTCTTTCCCGCTAATCTCTTTTAGAGACCACGATTCACAATGAACGGCGGTTCGGAAAGCACCCGTATCTATTTTGGCACGCACGTTAACTCCACCTAAATCGGGAAGTTGAATAATGGTTTTGCGACCAATGATGTCCATGACTAGCTTAAAAGTCTCTTCACTGTTTCGGAAATTGCTTTACCATCAGCCTTTCCGGTTAAGGCTTTTGAAGCAACCCCCATTACTTTCCCAAGATCGCTCGGAGAACTTGCGCCTACCTGAGCAATGAATTGTTTGATTTCGGTCTCAAGTTCTTCAGGTGTTAATTGCGCTGGCAGATAGGCTGCAATGACATTGGCTTGCAATTGCTCTTCTTCAAGAAGGTCAGGGCGGTTTTGTGTTCTATAAATTTCGATAGATTCTTGACGCTGTTTGAAAAGCTTGTTCAGGATAGCCACAGATTTCGTGTCGTCTACCGAGCCATTTCCGCCATCTTTGGTCATTTCAAGAAGGAGCTTGCTTTTGATATCCCTAAGCGCCATTAACTTATCCTTCTCTCCAGCTTTCATCGCTGTTTTAAGGTCTTCATTGATTCTTTCTTGTATTGACATGTGTTCAAATTTTAGTTCTGCAAATTTACGAATTTCTTCTTTATTAAAAGGTCATTGGTGAAAAGTTTCATAGGTCCTATTTAGAAAAGGAAATATCTTTGACCGAACGAACATTCGGTTATGGCAAAAGAAATTTCAAGAAGAGACAAGGTTGTTAATACAGCCCTAAAACTGATCTCAAACGGAGGCTTTCACGCCTCCCCAATGTCTGAATTAGCAAAGCTTTCAGGCGTTGCGGTAGGTACAATTTACCACCACTTTCCAAGCAAAGAAGACCTCTTTGAGAGTCTTTATGTTGAAACGTGCACAGAGGCGGCCCGCGCGCTGCACGAATCACTTTCAGTTAAAGGGAAGGAAACTCAGCGATTGACACAAGCCTGGATGGCGCTGTATGTTTATTTCTCTTCAGCTCCTCTGCGCTACTTGGCCGTTATACAATACAGGAACTCTCCTTTATACAGCAAGAACAAGGAAATGGAAGATGCTTTTTCGGCATTAACCGCGTTGTTGAAGGAGGGTCAGAAAACAACGAAATTCAAAAAAATGAATGTTGCTTTTCAATTTGAACATGTTCTTTCAAGTGTTTTTGCTGTTGTGCGTTTGAAGGTGGTAGAGAAGAAGAAAATTTCAGAGAAAGAGGCAAGAGAAATGGCAGATGCTATTATTCAAGCAATCCGCAAATAACCAGTAAGAATCAATTCGAAATCAAGTGGATTACCAATGAATTCACACTAATTTTGCAGCATGTCTTCAAAACAGAGAACATTAAAAGCGCCAATCGAATTTAAAGGGGTTGGCCTTCACACCGGAGAACCGGTAACACTTACCATTTGTCCAGCACCGGAGAATCACGGCTACAAGTTTCAGCGAGTAGATATAGAAGGAGCGCCAATTATTGATGCGGATTGTGATCGTGTAGTTGGAACTCAAAGGGGAACAACTCTTGAGCAAAATGGAGCTCGTGTTTATACCACAGAGCATGTTTTAGCCGCCTTATACGGAAGCTTTGTAGACAATGCACTACTTCAAGTTACTGGACCGGAAATTCCAATCATGGACGGCAGTGCGTGGCCCTTTGTTGAGGCCATTGAAGCATGCGGGTTTGAAGAACAAAACGCAGAAAGAAAATTCATTGTATTAGACGAGAATATTGCGTTTGAAGACACGGAAAAAGGGGTTGAAATATTAGCGGTTCCAACGAACGGAGGGGAATACCGAGTTACTGTAATGGTTGACTATAATTCACCGATACTCGGAACTCAGCACGCTCAAATGTATAACTTGGAACAGTTTTCAAGTGAGATTTCAAAGTGTAGAACGTTTGTATTCCTTCGAGAATTAGAATTTTTAGCCAAGAACGGTCTAATTAAAGGTGGAAGCCTGGATAACGCCATTGTTATGGTGGATAAAGAATATACTCAGGATCAGATAAAGGATATTTTGAAGGAGTTGGGCCGAGAAGAGATTGATGTAAAGGTTGAAGGGATTGGGGTGTTGAACACCATTAAACTTCAATACGAAAACGAACCTGCTCGTCACAAGCTACTTGATATTGTTGGAGATTTGGCCCTCACAGGAAAGTTCATTCGAGGACATATTTTAGCTGCCCGCCCGGGTCACCATGGAAACGTTGCTTTTGCGAAGGTTCTAAAGGCATGGGACAAAAAACGTCAGTCTACCGTTTCGTTTGATTTAACGAAGACCGTATTTGATATCAACCAGATAAGTCAAATGCTTCCTCACCGATATCCATTTTTGTTAGTCGACCGCATTATTGCAATGGACAACGAAAGTATCGTTGGGTTGAAGAACGTTACGATGAACGAACCGTTCTTTCAGGGACATTTTCCAGACAACCCAGTAATGCCTGGAGTTTTGCAAATAGAAGCGATGGCGCAAGTTGGCGGAATCTTTGCGCTGAGTCAAGTGGAAGACCCCGAGCTTTACAGCACTTACTTCATGAAAATTGACGGAGTGAAATTCAAACAAAAAGTACTGCCCGGAGACACGGTTATTTTCCACCTTAAATTGGAATCTCCTATTCGTAGAGGATTGGTAAATATGCGAGGTGTGGCCTATGTGAATGGCAAAGAAGTGGGTGAAGCCACCATGTTGGCCCAAGTTGTGAAAGATAAAGTACCTGCACAAACAACAGAAAAGGCATGAGCAACTTAGCACAAATTCATCCAGATGCTAAAATTGGTGAGGGCGTTGAAATAGGTCCGTTCACAACGATTTATGCTGATGTTATTATTGGCGACGGCACGTGGATTGGTCCGAATGTAACCATTATGGACGGGGCGCGAATTGGGAAGAACTGTCGTGTTTTTCCAGGTGCTGTGATCTCTGCGATTCCGCAAGATTTGAAATTTGCAGGGGAAAAAACAACAGTTGAAATAGGTGACAATACGACCATTCGCGAGTGCTGTACGTTGAATCGCGGAACAAAAGACCGCATGACCACAAAGGTTGGAAGCAACTGTTTGCTTATGGCTTACGTGCATTTAGCGCACGATGCTTTTGTAGGTGACAATTGTGTAATTGCGAATTCAGCAAACATTGCGGGACATGTGACTATTGGAAATTGGGTGGTTATTGAAGGTGTTGTTGCTGTTCAACAATTCATTGAAATTGGAGACCACTCATTTATTGCAGGAGGTTCTTTGGTGCGAAAGAACGTTCCTCCCTTCATAAAGGTGGCTCGCGAGCCATTGAGCTATATTGGGGTTAATAGCATTGGCCTTCGTAGAAGAGGTTATTCAGACGAGCAGGTTTCTCGATTGGAAGATATTTACAGAGTTTTATTTGTGCATAACAACACTGTTGTTGCAGGAGTAAAGCAAATCGTTGATTCGTTTCCGGCTTCAGAAGAAAAACAAATCGTTCTCGCGTTCATTCAACGCTCTGAAAAGGGTGTAGTCCGCGGCGCACAGACCACATAAAAGTGCAAATAGAACTTCAAGATATTGGAAAGAAGTTCGGTGGGAAATACATTTTTCGCCACCTGAATAGAACCTTTCATTCTGGAGATCACATAGGAATTGTAGGTCAAAATGGCTCGGGGAAATCAACACTCGTTCAAATTATTTCAGGCTACTTATCTGCTTCAGAAGGCTTAGTGAACTACGAAGGAATTCCTTCCGACGAAATATGGAAACACATCTCGCTGTGCTCACCAGCCATGGGGCTTTATGAGGATTTTACCTTGCTGGAACACCTGCAGTTTACGCATGGACTTAAGCCTTTCGAAGGAGCGTTTTCAGTCAATGAAATTCCGGAAATTCTTCAACTTGAAAAACACGGAAATAAAGAATTGAAATATTTTTCAAGCGGAATGAAACAACGTGTGAAGTTGGGAACCGCTCTTTTAGCCGATGTTTCATGTGTCTTCCTTGATGAACCTTGCGCACACCTCGATAAAGACGCAGAGAAATGGTTTTCTGAATTTGTTATTTCAAGCAAGAAAAATAAAACAGTCATTGTAGCTTCGAACGCTTCAGAGTCTGAATTAACAGGGTGTTCAGACGTTTGGACGTTGAGTTAAGCCTTTGGCTTATGTCCGCTTTTGAGTAAGTCATTTACCGTTTTCACAGGATGAAAAACGCTAGAAGGAATTTCAACAAAGACTGTATTCCAACCCCACATACTTCCATTCCAAAGTCCGGGAAGTTCAATCACATTTGTGCGTCTACCTAACATTAGCTTTTCGCTAATTAAAGAGGCTTTAGAATTACGGTAGTCTTCTAACTTGTATTTATTCCCTTTGTGGTCTAGGAAATGACAAACCAAATCAACTGGGTTGAAATGTGTTGAATTTTCAAATACCTCGAGTTGATTAAGGTCTTCCTTATTGATTTGTGCTTTTTCAATAATTTGCTTCGATACGATCCCGTTTTCATCCTTCACCCAAAACGGTCCGCCGCCGGGCTCGCCGGTGTTTTCAACCATACCGCAAACACGAATTGGTTTGTTCAATTGTTCGAAAACGGAAGAGGGATCATTCAATGATTTGAACCATTTATTAATGAACGAAATTGCGAGCGCTTCGGCGTGTTCAGTGTTATTTTCAAGATTGTGCAGCAAGCCGTTTCTTTCTTCAACAAGACTTAAAAGAACTCCGCCCATTAACTTTCTATACGCAGCGACATCCGCATGGTGAGAGGCTTCGGTTATGTTGTCAATGTTCTGAATGAAAACGCATTCTCCTTTGAGCGCTTGTAAATTTTTAAGCAAAGCGCCGTGCCCAGCGGGACGCAGGAAAATCTCCCCGGTTTCACTGAGTGCAGGAAGGTTGTTTTTATCAAATGCAGGAATATGGGTTTCAGGATCTTGAGAACTAAAAGAAATCTTTTGAATCGTATTGGGGTGGTTTTCAAAAAAAGTATGGAAGATATTCTCTACCAATAAACAATGTTCAGCGGGAATGGTGAAATGAATTTCATGATTTCCACCATTATGCATGTAATGCGTGCTTTCGATGCAATGTTCAGCGAAAGCAGTACGCTCTTCTTCATAGAAATGGAAAGGAACAGCTCCTTTAGGGAAAGTGGCATATCCATTTTTGAAAAGAAAATTCAAAACGCGCGAGTATCTTTCTACTCCCGTTATTTCATCGTAATTCAAGCCATCTTTTTCAAAGTCGAGAAGAATGGAATCGAAGAAAGGGAAGTCGCGTAAATGAAGAAAGAAGAATTCAGCTTCGTCGTTCGGATTCAAGAGATCAACACCACTCAAATTTGCGAACATTCGAGTGGCTGCGCCTGAAGCAGGCACGAATTTTTCAATATTAATTCGAGTGTAATTCTTTTCATACTTCTGAATAGCTTCTAAAAGAAGAGACCCTTCAATCTGAACAATCCCGTCGCCAACACCAACGTGCCTCACCAATTGGGCGGGCCTATTGGATTGCAGCAGGCTAAGAGCGAGTTCAACTTTATTTTTCATAATGAAAAGAATGAGGAGACAAACTTAAATAAAAAGAAATGACTGCTGATGAAAAGAAGTTAAACGATCTTCTCGATAAGGCGAAGTTTTATCAAGCACCAAATTCAATACCGACGTTTTTTAGAAAAACGTTGGGGAAAATGGAAGGGTTTAAACTTAGACGAAATGTTATCTTTCTATCTTTGCCCGAGTTATGGAGAACAAAATGGTATTGGTAACAGGGGGATTGGGATATATCGGTTCTCACACGGTTGTAGAATTGATATCGGCGGGATATTCCCCTGTAATAGTTGATAATTTTGCAAACTCAACGCTCGGACGTTTGAGCAGCTTGGAGGATTTAACTGGAGTAAAAATTTCTTTCGAGCAGGTCGATTGTACAGACGAGTCTGAGATGCGCCGTGTTTTTTCAACATATAAAATAAATTCTGTCATTCATTTCGCGGCGTTTAAATCGGTAGAAGAATCTCAGAAAATGCCGGAAGCGTATATGCGCAACAATGTTGGTTCTACGCAAGTTTTGTTGCAATTAATGGAAGAATTTTCGGTTGAACGATTTGTGTTTTCAAGCTCTTGCACGGTGTATGGTACGCCGGAAATAAATCCGGTTAGCGAAGGCACTCCCCGATTGCCCGCGGCTTCCGTTTACGGTCAAACAAAACAAGATTGTGAAGATCTAATTTTTGAAGCGTCGAAGAGCGTCCTTTTTCAGTCAGTAGTATTGCGCTATTTCAATCCGGTTGGTGCACATCCTTCTGCTAAAATTGGAGAATCAACGAACGACGCCCCTACTAATTTAATTCCACTGGCGTGCGAGGTGGCAACAGGGAAGCGGGCGAAATTATTTGTATTCGGAGAGGATTATGACACCCCAGACGGATCTTGTATACGTGATTACATTCATGTGGTTGACTTAGCAAAGGCGCATGTGGTAGCTCTTAAACTTTCGAGAGAATCGAAATTAGAAATATTCAATTTAGGTGTTGGAAAAGGATACAGTGTGAAGGAAGTGGTGGATCGATTTCAAAAGATAAATGGCGTTACGCTGAATGTTGAAATTACCGGAAGAAGACCGGGTGATGTTCCTGCAATATGGGCCGTTCCTGATTATGCTGAAAAGAAGATGGGCTGGAAATGCCAATTAGCCATTGATGATGCACTAGCTCACGCTTGGAATTGGACGAGAACTCAGGTTAAATAAACCACTCGCCGCAAAGAATAACGAGGTTGCAAATCATTCCCAATACAAATCCCGCATAAACTTGCTGGTGCGTATGTGCGTTCAAACGCAGTCTCGAAAAGCCTGTTAATGCTGACATGAGCAGACAGCCAATAATAATAATAGAAACATCTGCGCGGTGAAGAATGCTCAAGCTAATGAGTGATCCGAATACGCCGCCTTGGCCCAACATGTGAACGCTTATTTTCCAATAGAAGTTTATAGTCAATGAAATGAGCAAGGAAACAATAACCGCTAGAATAAACGAAAACACTTCTGTTGGTAGTGTTGGCCCGTAATATCTGAGCAATACGTATGACAGAATGTAGTAGAGAATTACAAGTAAATATGGTGCCCAGCGCTCTTTGCGATCATGCAAATCAATGGAAGAAACCATTTTGAATTTTATCATGATTAATATACTCGCAGCAGGCGCGATAATATTTATTCCGAGCAATAAAAAAACGAAATAATCCGCTTCAGCGGGTGCAATGTAATAGGGGTCTATCCAACGCACCAAGAGGTAGATTACCATTGGCATTCCAAGTGGATGAAAAATCAACGAAAGAAATTTTGAAAACTGAATAATAAACTTTTCTTTCATTACATTTCCTTTCTTAGTCTAGCCACAGGGATGCCCAATTGCTCGCGGTATTTAGCAACAGTTCTGCGTGCAATGTTGTATCCTTTTGAGTTAAGCAATTTACCTAATTTTTCATCAGTGAGTGGCTTCTTTTTCTCTTCTGCGCCAATGGCGTCTTTCAGAATTTGCTTCACCTCACGAGAACTCACTTCCTCTCCCTCGTCGGTGGAAAGACTTTCTGCAAAAAAGTACTTCAACAAATAAGTCCCATAAGGCGTTTGAATGTATTTGCTGTTTGCCATGCGGCTAATGGTTGAAATATCCATGCTCACGCGATCAGCAATGTCTTTCAAGATCATGGGTTTCAATTTGGTTTCGTCGCCGGAAAGAAAAAACTCGCGCTGCATGGTAAGGATGGCTTCCATGCAAATCATGAGTGTGTGGTTTCTTTGTTGAATGGCATCTATAAACCACTTAGCACTCTCAATTTTTTGTTTCACAAACTGAAGAGCTTCCTTGGCTTTTTGATCTTTTGTTTTGAGCTTGGCGTAATGATCAAGCATGCCTTTGTACTCACGACTAATCTTTAATTCAGGGGCATTTCTTGAATTAAGTTGAAGACGAAGTTCGTCGTTTTCTACCACCAACATAAAGTCTGGAGTAACGTGCTGCACGGTTCTATTCGACTCTTGCATGCTATTACCGGGCTTAGGGTTCAGATGTAAGATAAGTTCAATAGAAGGCTTTAACTCTTCATCGGAGATTCCGAGTTTCTTCGAAATTTTATCGTAGTGTTTTTTCGTGAACTCATCGAAGTACTTTTGAATAATAACCTTTGCGAGTTCAACCGCTGAAGAGTTTTTTTCTTGACGCTTTAATTGAATGAACAGGCATTCTCTGAGGTCTCTTGCCCCAACACCGGCTGGATCTAGCTCTTGAATTTCTTTTAGAATTTCTTCCAATTCAGGGACCGAAGTTATAATGTTCATTGAAAATGAAAGATCGTTTGCAACGGCTTGTAACTCACGACGTAAATAACCATTGTCGTCTAGGTTTCCGATAAGGTACTCGGCTAAAAGCAGCTGCTCTTCGTCAAAATCGCGTAACCCAATTTGCGCGTAAAGCAAGTCGTGAAAAGTCTTGCCGGCTCCTATTGGAATATCGCGGTCTTCTTGGTCTGCAGAGTTGTTATTTACACTTAATTTATAATCTGGAATATCATCATCCGATAGATATTCTGAAAAGTCGAAGTCAACTTCTTGGTTGTCGTTTTCTTCTTCGTTGTTGTCTTCGTCACGTTCGCTTTCTTCTTTCTCTTCTTCGCCTTCTTCTAATGCTGGATTGCTTTCCATCTCCTCTTTGATACGTTGTTCTAATTCCATGGTTGGAATTTGCAACATTTTCATCAACTGAATTTGTTGAGGAGAAAGTCTTTGCTGTTGTTTTAATTGAAAGCTTTGTTTTAACATAATTTTCCAAAATTAGTGGGAATGCTCCTTAAATTTGAAAAAAACGAAGAGAGATGGCCTTGAATAATTTTTTAGCGAAACAAAAGACGTTGATTTTAATCCTGCACGGCTTTATTCTTATATCGTCGAGCACGCTATTCGGCTGCAGAGAAAATGGACCTGTGTGTATCGCCGCTCCAGAATGCAGAGGCGATACTGCTGTGCGATTTGCTGTGATAGGAGATTGGGGAATGTGGGGGCAAGAAGATCAATTAAAAGTGGCAAAAGCAATGGATAAGGTAGGTTCGGAATGCCCGTATGATTTTATTGTTAGCACAGGCGACAACTTTTATGATGCTGGAGTAGATTCCGTGGGAGATGTTTTATGGGATATGTCCTATGAGTATGTGTACACAGGGCCACAGTTGCAATGTCCGTGGTATGTTGTGTTGGGAAATCACGATTACCGTGGCGCCCCCTCTGTTGAAATCGCTTATTCCAGCATCAGCCCTCGTTGGAAATTACCTTCGAAATACTTCAAAGAACAGTTTTCTGCAGGAGGCAACGAATCTGTAGAAATGTTTTTCATGGACTCGAATCCTTATCAAAAGGATTTGCTTGCTGCCGGAAGCACTTATCCGGAGCTGAACGCTTTAGATACGGTTTCCCAAAACAGGTGGATTGAAAGTGGCTTACGTAATTCTTCTGCAGATTGGAAATTGGTTATCGGACACCATCCACTTTATACCTGCGGGGTTCGTAAGAACCAACCACAAGACATGCGAAAATTTGAGGGGTTGTTCAACGAAACCCATGTGGACGCTTATTTCTGTGGCCACGAACACGATCTTCAAGTGCATAAGCCCGAGGGAAGTGTTACATACTTTGTATCTGGCGGCGGCGGCAGTAAGCGTCCCGTTCAAACACCCTTTGAATTTACTCATTTTGCACAGTCGACTTTAGGGTTTATGGTTGTGGAAATCACGAGTGGTAAAATGACGGTCACGAGCTACAATGAAAATGGGCAAGTTTTACATGTAGAAAGCATTGTCCATTAAGCGTTTGTAAATTATATTTGCATTGAAGTGAAAGGCGAGGAGCAACCTGTGTGGTTTTTTTTACGTCTTTGCCTTACATCCTTTTAAAACCTATTGTTGTGAAAAAATATTTGCTTATCCTTTTGGCTTTTTTATTCTCCGCTACAGTAAAAGCACAGGCAGGACCTACGACATGGACATTATCGCCACCGCCAGTAAATGGGCAATATTCAACGGGACAAGTTGTCACCATGTGTTTTACTATGCAGGGGTTTGGAACTTGTGGAGCTTCTGCAATGGAGTGGTTCGAGGGCTTTGATTTAAACATAGGTCCCGGTTGGGCGAGTGTTGTCCCGGTTACCGCTCCGGCGAATTGTGGAGGAGCAGCTACGGGAGGACAATGGATTTGGCAAAATACAATTACAACCGCTGCTATCCCCCCTGTTACTGCAGGACCTGGGTATTTTTTTGATAGTGCTATTGATGGAAATTCGGCTAACGATTTCGGAGATTTCGGAGCTACTTGCACGTGGAGTTTTTGCGTCAATTTAACAGTTGATAACTTGCCGAGCACGGAAAATCTTTTTGTGACTGTTGCGCCTGGACCGGACGGATATTTTGGCAGCTTCACTGGAAATACCTGTGATTTTGCCACTCCAATAGTTGTGTTGCCAACAACAACGACCATCACAGGAAATCCTATTTGTTCTGTTACAGCAACGAACACAAGCACAGGCGCAGCTCTTTGCGCGGGTTCAGCAGTTACTTTAACGGCTTCAAACGCTTCTGGGGCAACTAACTATTCATGGACAGGACCTAATGGCTATACAGCAACAGGACAATCGGTGAATATTCCCGCTGCCCAAGTTTCAAACGTTGGCTTATATACGGTAACGGCTACTGGCCCTGCGGTAACATGCTCAGGAACTACGACAGTTGCAGTTAATCCAAACCCGACAATGAATCCGACTGTTAGCAGCCCTGTTTGTGCTGGAAGTCCAATTACGCTCTGTGCCGGAGCCCCGGCAGGGACTTTGGTTGCGTGGACAGGGCCAAATGGATATTATCAATTCACTGTCGGCGGCGGTCAATGCCTTACGATTGCAGGCGCGACTGCAGCCATGGCAGGAAATTATCAAGTTACTGCTTTTCAGAACAACTGTCAGTCACAGCAGACATTGCTAGTAACGGTGAACCCATCGCCAACTGCAACGCCTATATCTGGGATTACATTGTGTTCCGGAGCTACCGTTCCGGCACAGACATTTGTAGGTACGCCTGCAGCAGGCACCACGTTTACTTGGACAAACAACCAACCGAGCATTGGATTGCCTGCTTCAGGAACAGGTGGATTGCCGTCATTTGTGGCGACCAACAACTCTGCAACAGCTGTTACGGCTATTATTTCGGTTGTTCCTCGTTTAGGCACCTGCAATGGACCAGCAATTAATTTCAGTATTGTTGTAAATCCTGTTCCAACCATTACGACCCCTGCTTCAAACGTGTTTTGCGAAGGTGCAGCAGTTCCTGCGATTACATGGACTACGAGCAGTCCAGCGGGAACAGTTGCATGGACGAACAATAATACGGCTACGGGCATGGGCGCTTCGGGAACAGGAACAATTCCTGGCTTCACTGCAAGCCAAGTCACAACGCAGACCATTTCAACCATTACAGCCACACCATCTCAGGGGACTTGCGCTGGAACACCCGTTACCTTCTATCTAACTGTCAATAATTCGCCATCAGCAACTATCACGGATATTGGACCGCTGTGCTCGAATGTGGGGTTTCAAACATTGGTTGCTGCCTCCCCAGGCGGAACATGGTCGGGCCCAGGTATAATAAATAATTCTAGCGGAGTGTTTGATCCCCAGATAGCAGGGGCGGGCACTACTCCGACAATAACCTATACTCTGAATTTACCCAATCAATGTCCTGCGTCCGACATTACGCAAATTCAGATAATTAGTGTTCCTGCCGCTAATGCAGGCGTGAATCAAAGTGTTTGTCAAGGGCAAACGGTGAATCTTAACGGGTCATTTACCAATTCGAACACGGGGAACGAGACATTTGCTTGGACACCGACTACGAACCTTACAAACACAACCACCCTCACACCGACATACACTGCTAATAGCACACAAACATACACGCTTACGGTTTCTTCAGGAATATGCAGCTCAACCGATAATGTTGTGGTAACGATGTTGCCGCAGAGTAATGCTACCATAAACGCTGCAGGTCCTTATTGCGCTGACGTTGCCCCGGTTGTTTTAACGGCAGCTCAAACGGGTGGCGTATGGAGTGGAACAGGAATTACTAATACGGCTACTGGCGCGTTCAATCCAGCTCTAGCGAATGTTGGAAATAACACGATTACTTATTCAATCGGAGGTTCTTGTCCAAGCACAGACACAGAGGTTATTTTAATTTATACTGTTCCCAATGGAACCATCACTTCTGCGGGTCCGTTTTGCCAATCAGATTTACCAGTCACATTAGTAGCCGCAAGCACTGGCGGAACGTGGAGTGGTGCAGGAATCAATAGCGCTTCAACAGGAAGCTTTGGCTCTACAACATTGGCTGCAAACACGTACACGGTTACTTATAATACTGGCGGAAACTGCCCGAATAACTTTACTGAAACAATTGTGGTAAATGCAAATGTTGACGCTACGATTACACCTCAAGCTAATATTTGTGCCGATGCTACACCTATTACTTTTCAAGCGGCGAATTTGGGAGGTGTGTGGAGTGGAAATGGAATAACCAATACTGCAACAGGAGAATTTGATCCTTCAACAGTTATACCCACAACCCAAACAATAACGTATACCATTTCTGGAGCTTGTCCAGATACCGACACTCAGACCATAGAGGTTTATCCAGTATTCGATGGTACAATCACACCTGCAGGCCCTTTCTGCCAGGCAGATCTTCCTATAACATTGCTGGCCGCATCAACTGGTGGAGTTTGGAGTGGAACGGGTATTAATAGCTCATCAACAGGAAGTTTTGGCTCTACAACCTTAGCTGCAAACACATATAATGTTACCTATACAACAGCGGGAAACTGCCCTAGAATTTTCAACCAAACGGTGGTAGTAAACACGAGTGTTGACGCAACTATTTCAAATGTATTGCCTTTGTGCGCTGATGTGGCTCCGTTTAATCTAACTGCTGCAGACGTTGGCGGATCATGGAGTGGAACAGGAATAACGGATGCCGTTGCAGGAACATTTGATCCGAGTATTGCAATCGGAAATCCGACCATTACATACACTATTCCTGGATCTTGCCCTAGCACAGATACTCAAGTAATTACGGTTTATGCGGTTTACGACGGAACTATTACGCCGGCAGGACCTTTCTGTCAAGCAGACCTTCCAATTACATTAACTGCTGCAAGCACTGGTGGAACATGGAGTGGAACGGGCATCAATAGCACTTCAGCAGGAACTTTTGGCTCCACTTCGTTGCCTGCGAATTCATACACAATCACCTACGCAACACAAGGAAACTGTTCACAGGCAAATACAACAACGATTGTCGTAAATGCAAATGTTGACGCCACAATATCATCTGTAGCGGATATATGCAATGATGCATCGGCTATAAACTTAACTGCCGCAGATGCAGGTGGCACCTGGACTGGCCAAGGCGTTAACGCATCAGGGACTTTCGCTCCGAATTCAGTTACACCTAACACTTACACCATAACCTACTCAATTGGTGGCGCGTGTCCGGACACGGACACTCAGACTATTGTAGTGTTGCCGGTTCCAGACGGAACAATAACACCTGCCGGCCCGTTTTGTCAAGATGCATTACCACAAACACTTACGGCGGCAAGTGCCGGCGGTACATGGAGCGGAACGGGAATAACGAGTTCGGCAAACGGTACGTTCGGAGCAGCGAACACGCCAGCGGGAAATTATTCAATAACGTATACAACACCTGGGGCTTGTTCCAACTCATTCAATCAAGTAGTTCAGATTATTGAAAACTTAAACGCGACCATAGCATCTGTCGGCCCGTTTTGTGAAGATGCTTCACCATACACACTTACAGCAGTAAGTCCTGGAGGGGTTTGGAGTGGAACGGGAGCAATAACAGCAGGAGGTCAAATAGCGCCTAGTTCGCTGGGAGCAGGTACTTTCACTTTCAACTACAATATAAATAACAATGGCTGCTTAAGTAGCGACAATGTTCAAGTAACCGTGAACGCGTTGCCACAGCCTAGTTTTACAGCAAGCACGACCAACGGTTGTTCCCCTCTTTCCGTTACTTTCACAAACACCTCTAATCCACTTGGTAGTAGTTGTGTTTGGTATGTAAATGGATCTCCAGCAGGAAACGGAAATACGCACAGCGAGATATTCACAGGAAGTTCATGTGAAGACATCGGGATTATGATAACAGACGCAGCGGGCTGTAGCCAAAGTATTACTATGACAGATTTGGTATGTGTGAACCCGAATCCTTCGGCATCCTTCAGTTGGTTGCCAATTGAACCCATGTTAGGTGGAACCGTTTCCTTTAATAACACCTCTATTGGGGGAACAACATATACTTGGGATATTAACGGACAAGGAGCTTCAGGCGAGAGCGTAACATATAACGTTCCGGCGTTGACAGATGGTGAGTTTTTAGCTTGTTTAGAAGTTGTTGGCCCGGGAGGTTGCATGGATGCGCAATGTTACACGGTAGTTGTAAGCACCGAATCGTATGTATTCGTTCCAAATTCTTTCACACCGGATGCAGATGGGACAAATGATGTCTTTGCCCCTGTAATTGTCGGGCTCACCAAGGACTATCGCTACACGTTTAGAGTTTACGATCGTTGGGGCGATGTGATTTTTGAAACGACTGACCCTAATGAGGTGTGGACCGGAAATGTTCACGGAGGAGACCATTACGCACAAGCCGACGCTTATGTGTATGAAATTACTTTGCAGTTGCGTGCTGGAGAGGTGCCCTTCAGAAAGGTTGGGTCTATTGTGCTGCTTCGCTAACGAATAAGACTAACGAAACCGCGGAATTCACGAGCCTCACCGTTCGTGAATTTTGCTTTTACGAGGTACGAATAAACGCCATCAGGAGCGAAATAACTTCCATTTCTAACTTCACCAATCCAAGGTAAATTCGGATTCGAACTAGAGAAAATAATTTCACCCCATCGATTGTAGACCAATGTCTCAACTTCTGTCCAGCCATTGATTTCCGGATTCCAAACATCGTTAATTCCGTCGTTATTCGGAGTGAAGGAATTCGGAATGAAAACATAAATATTGCAATCGTCGAATTCCATGTTCCAGTTGCGAGAAACCGTTTCGCACATGTTCGAAACAATTACCGAGTAATTTCCAGATTCAAAAAATGGATGTGTTGAAAGATCGCTTCCATCGAACCACAAAAAATATTCGGCTGTTGGTGAAGTCGCGGTGAGTGTTACCGTGTCGCCTTGGCAATAGGTGTAATTATTTCCAATTGGAATAACAATGGGATCTAAAATCGAAACAAGTATTGAATCGAAAGTTGTGCAAACACCATCAGAGTATGACGCTATAACCAATCCCGGTGAATTCGCTATGTAGGTTGAAGAAAGTGTGCTTCCGTTCCATGTAACCTGTTCGTTAAAGGAAAAACTCAAACTTGCTCCTGTGCACAAAGTGGTATCTGGACCTAGGTCGATTGTAGGGGGCGAAACAACGGTTACAAGAGCGCTGTCGGGCATTGGGCAGCCCAAATAGAAGTAAGTGCCGTAGATCATCCCTGAAGTCGAAACAGGAAGTGAGTTGCTTGTTGTTCCATTTCCCCAAAGAACGCTTTGATTGGTGGTGTATGAATAGGGCTGGTCTCCACAAACGGTAACATCAGGACCAAGATTCCAGTTTGGAAGGGTTACAATTGAAACATTCACTACATCTGTTAGCGAGCACCCGTTGAGT
This sequence comes from Flavobacteriales bacterium, assembly GCA_044354975.1. GTDB lineage: Bacteria > Bacteroidota > Bacteroidia > Flavobacteriales_D > Sanyastnellaceae > CAIZGX01. Next base: position 28,063 of record JBIKZA010000008.1, on the reverse strand, counting down.
GTTGCCGTTACTTGGTAGTTACCGGAATTTTGAACGCTGTAGCTTCCCGTTGCAGGGCCGTTCAGCCATTGCACGGTAGTGAAGTTTCCTGTAGCTAATAAGCTTGCGTTAGTTCCTGGACAAATCACAGTGTCGTTCCCCGCGAAAACAGAAACCGCTAATGGGCTAACCACAAAATCGAAAGAGCCGGTGGCGGTATTTCCGCAAGCGTCGTTCACATATCCTGCAAGGTCGGAGATTGACAAAGTGTAATTTCCGGGTGGAAGGTTTCCTAGCGTTGGAATGAGCGTCACAGAAGGGTTGCCAGGTGAATTAGGCGCGGGCAGCTGAATAGAGTTGATTGTCACGTTTCCAGATGGCCCAGTTAATTGAAAATCTACAGGCTGAATAGAAGTGGTAACAAGGTTCTCATCGAATTCAACCACAACACCAGGGTTGTTGCAATCGGTTGTGACATTTATTATTGTGGGATTAATATCGTCGAATAAGGAAGCCGTAGAGTTCGAAAAATCTATGGTGTAGCCACTTGCGCTGTTCGACCAATTCATTACGACCAAGGCATAGGTTTGTCCGGCCGCAACATTTAAATCGCCGTTGAATGCGGGTCCGTTCAGATCTCCAGGCCCATTGGAATTACCTGTTCCGCCGTTTGCGGTAGAAATACCCGTGGGACCCGAACCGAAAAATAACCCGTAGGAATTGCAACTTACCTCTGGTGAAGTGCCGTTCATGATTCCAGCACAGCCGTTATCCGTAATGTTGAACACCCCCCAGTCATAGTCGGCATCAATATCCGATGGGTCTAACACAAATCCCATATTCCCCGATTGGGTTACCGTGAAAGTATACCACATCGAACTTGTTTCAGCGCCGTTGTTGCAGGCCCCTGTAGGCTCGAAAATAGTCCCGAAAGTTGAAGTGGCGTTTGCCTCTGTATAGACGTCTTCACACAACTGAATAGCCCCGCTGCAATCGCTAACACTTTGCGCACAGAGATCTGCTGCGAAAAGGAAAACAAGAACAAGTGAAACGAATGATTTCATGGAAAACAGTTAAGGCGGTCATGCAATTTACTATTTTTTTCTTGTCTTTTGAATAAAGATAATTTTTATGTTGGAGTGAACTCCCCTATTTTTTGAATTACGAGTTGTGTTGAATCAATTCCATGTTGTTTCAATTCAACCAATCTTTCCAATGGCTCCATAACCGGCTCGTCTGAAAGATCGAAACACCCGTAGTGCATGGGAATCATTTTTTTTGCCTTCATTTCTTCCGCAGCTCGAAGTGCGTCTTTCGGAGAAATGTGATTTTGCTTCATAAACCATTCTGGTTGATAAGCGCCAATACCAATGATGCAATAATCAATATCGAAATAGTCTCCGACTTCTTTTAAATGTGTATTGTACCCTGTATCTCCGCTGAAGTAGAGGGTTGTGTTTTCAGACTGAATAACGAATGCTCCCCAAAGGTGTTCGTTGTAGTCGAACAACCCGCGCTTCGCCCAGTGTTGTGAAGGCAAGAACGAAACAGTAAGGTTGTTTTTCAATTCAGAAAATACTTGATACCACCCTGCCTCTTCAATGTTTTTATGTCCGCATAAACTGAGAATAAGTGAACCCATTTTAAGCCCGGTTAGAATTTTAGCTTCCGGAGATTTTTTTAGGATGCCTTTCAAACTTTTTCCACTGAGATGATCGCGGTGATTGTGACTGATTAATATGTAATCAATTTCAGGCAATTCATTGATGTGAAAAGGAAGAGATGAATATCTTTTATGGAAGGGGGAAAGCTTTTCGAAAACCGGATCTGTAATAATATTCAATCCATTTATTCGAATGAAAAAACAGGCGTGACCTAACCAAACAATTCCGTCGTCATTTCTATTCAACCAATTGAAATTTTCTGAAATTTCAGGCCCCTTCATCCCCATTTTTTTTTCGGCTTGAAATGGATTTGTGTCTCGTTTCCATTTCATCACATCTTTCAAAGTAGGTATGAATTGCGTGTGGAAATTTCTGAAGCGACCGGAAGGATCCAGTGGCGTTTTTACTTCAATAAAGTCTGAATGAATGTATCTCAGCGAAGGGTTTTCAGTCTTCTTCATAAACGTAAAACAAAGTAACGGCAGAATCGTTCGCGCAAAAAGAAGAGGGCCGATTTGTCGGCCCTCTTCCACATAAAAAATAAAAATCTTAGTTTTTCACGAAACGCTGATTGCTTGTTCCATTTGCGTTTTGGTACTGCACATCGTACACACCGTTTGCAAGATTAGAAACATCAACTTTGGTAGTTCCGTTGTTGAAGTTGTTGAATGAACGCACCAACTGTCCGTTTGCATTGAAGATGCGGATAACGCCATTCTCGTTAGCTGGAAGTTGAATGTTCAATTCAGAAGTTGTTGGATTTGGGAAAACATTGAATGTCGTTTTAGCCATAGGTCCTTCTTCAACACCAACTAAATCAAGTGTTACACACACATAGATTTGATCGTTGTCGGTTACAGGATCTGCAGCATCTTCTGGTTGAACGTGAATTCCTGGTTCGAAATCGCGTTGAACGATTAAGTGAATTTTATCTCCGTATGCGAATGGCGCCATTGAAGCATATACATACTCATATCCGTCTTCAGCAATGTCTGGAGTAATGTCTGAAGGTTCAGTCCAAGTTGCACCACCATCGTCTGATTTTACAGCGTAGATATGTCGCAGGTATTCGGCACCGTTGAAATAGGCTTCATTAACCGCTTGGTATGAGCAGAAGATTGTTCCATCTGCTGCTTCAGCGAGTTGAGGATGTGAAGCGGTGCCGCTGTTTCCGTATTGACCAACTTCTGTGATTGAAGCAGGAATAGTTGCATCGAGATCAGGAGAAATTCCAATTTCAAGAACTTCGGCAGCAGGATCAACCATGTTTTCGTTCCAATATGCAACACTTCCTGCTAATGGGAAGTAGCTGTAAGATGAATCAATAACACCTATATCATCGGTGTAGAACATTGTTCCGAATGCAGCATGAGCAGTGCCGCTTGCATCGATGTAAACTGCACCGGCTCCGTCAGAAGAAAGAATAGTATCTTGAAGACCATCTAATTCGATATCTGTTCCTTGGTCAATAACGTAGTTATCAATAGGAAAGTCCCAGATAGTGCTGCGTGTCCAAGTAGTTCCGTTGTCATTAGAAATCCAGATATAAGAATCTTGAAGCTCACCGAAAGAAGCAATTGCAATTTTATTTCCACGAGCGTAAATAGCATACGCGTCTCCAGAAAACCCTTCAACTAACGACACGTTTTCTTCACCAGGAAGTAACACTTCTGTCAAATCCCATGTTGCACCGCCGTCGGTTGAACGATTGTACAAGATAGGACCAGTCATTCCGTTTGTGAATGCACCAGCGTTAGGATCTGCCAAACAAACCATGTGAATGCTGTTTCCATCTGCACCACCCGAAACTGCACGTGGCCAAAACATTGAAAATCCTGAAGGCGTGGGCACAATGGAGTTTACCCATGTTCCTGTTCCAATTGCAGGGCGCGTCCAAACTTTGATTCCTGCAGAACCGCTGTGGTTCATCAATACTTCAGAACCGTTTGAAGGGTGAATCAAAGATGTCCATCCCACACGCATGCTTTCCACACGCTGTGTAATGTCGTCCTGCCAAGCACCTGCTGTGCGGTAGTTGTAACCCGTTCCGCGGTCAGGGTAAGTGTCAGAAGAATTTGTTGCGCTGAAAGTGAAACAAGCTGCAACCCCAGCGTCATCAGCAATGATGCGGTTTTGGACACTGCCGTTGGTTTGCAAGTCGTAAATAGAAGTTCCTACATACTCTTCCACTTGAACCATGCTCTTAGCAGTAGAAACTGCATAAGGAGCTTTTGATTGTTGTGAAGGGGCTTCGCCGACTGTTGTGTTGGTGTAGGGGTTGAATTTAGCCGCCTTGTTTTGTGAGGCAGACAATTTGGTTGGAATTTGCTGAGCGCTTGCGCTGAAAGCAATTCCCATGGCCAATGTAAAGTAGAGTCTTTTCATAGTGGTGGTTTAGTTTAGCGAACTAATTTAGCAAAAATTGGTTTCAATCTAAGAAAGAGGAAAAAAAAAGTATGAAGGCGATAATTATAAATATTGGAGACGAGCTCTTGATTGGCCAAACCATTAACACCAATGCCGCATGGATGGGGCAATACCTCAATAGTTTCGGAATTGAAGTGGAATCTTCGCTTTGCATTTCTGACAAGGGTCCTGTGATCTTTAGTGAAATAGACAACGCCTTGAAAAAGGCTGATGTTGTTGTTGTAACAGGGGGATTGGGCCCGACCAAAGACGATATTACTAAACATACGTTGTGCAAACTTTTTCAAACCGAACTAGTCATGCACGAGCCGAGTTACTTGCGCGTGAAGGCTTTTTTCGAAATGCGTGGGCTTCCGTTTTTGAAAATGAACGAGCAACAAGCTTTGGTGCCAGAGGGGTGTACCGTCTTAGAGAATATGGTAGGAACCGCCAACGGCATGTGGTTCGAGCGTGACGGACATGTTTGCGTTTCGCTTCCTGGCGTTCCTTTCGAGATGAAATATTTGATGGAACACGAAGTTGTGCCTCGCATTCAACAAAAATTTGAACTTCCAAAAATTGTACATAGAACCATATTAACGCAAGGTGTAGGAGAGAGTTTTTTGGCAGACCAGCTAACCGAGTGGGAGAACTCATTGGCCGCAGAAGACATTCATCTTGCATATTTGCCTTCACCCGGAATGGTGAAGTTGCGAATGTCTATTTATGGCGGTGCTGAAGAAACTATTCTTCATGAGCGCATCCAAAGAAAAGAAGCTGAACTGCACGCCCTAGTGGGTGAAGTCATTTTTGGATATGAGAAGGAAACCCTTCAAAGCGTGTTGGTGGAAAAATTAAAAGAGGCGGGAAAAACGGTCAGTTTTGCCGAAAGCTGCACGGGTGGAATGATGGCGCAGAAGGTTACGGATGTTTCAGGTGCAAGCCAGGTTTTTCATTCAGGCTGGGTGGTCTATCACGCAAAATCGAAATCAAAAGAGCTAGGCGTGGATCCGAAAATAATTGCGAAATACGGCGAGATCAGCGGGGAGGTTGCAACGGCGATGGCCGATTGTGCTCGGCTTAAATCGGGAAGTGATTTTGCATTGTCATCAACAGGTTGGGCAGGACCGGATGGCGGCGATGAAATTCATGGTGTGGGGACAATTTTCGTTGCCCTTTCAGCAGAAAAAGGAACAATTGTTAAGGAGCTGAAGTTTGGAAAAAACCGCATGCGCAATCGGGAAATGGCTTCTGACGCGGCATTTATGCTTTTAATCAAAGAAATTCAGAAGTAAAAATTGGATTTATTAAAAACTAGCGTATATTTGCACCCCTTTATTCACAAAAACTCATTCTTATGCCACGCATTTGTCAAATCACTGGAAAGAAGACTATCACTGGAAACCGAGTTTCCCATTCTAATATCAAAACACGTAGAAAATTCTATCCAAACTTGCAGTATAAGCGTTTTTGGTTGGCGGAAGAAAGCCGTTGGGTGCAATTGCGTGTAACTCCGAAGGGAATGAAAACCATTAATAAAATTGGTTTGGCAGCTGCTATGAAAAGAGCAAAAGAAAACGGAATCGGATAATTTTTTTATATCGAAATTGAAAAAGGTTGAGTTCGCTCAACCTTTTTTGTTGTACACTCTTTAATTTCTCTTAATTTTCTTATATTTGCACCCCTTAAAACGTGTTGAACAATACTGAATTTACATGCAAAATAGATCGCTACTCTGGATTTTTATTATCCTTCTAACCTTATCAGTCGGCTACCTTCTGTCGTTTAGTTTCATTTCGAAGAGCTACGAAAACGTAGTGTTTCAAGCTGTTGAAGAGTCTATCACAGACGAATTAGTAAAAGGTGAATTGTTGAAGAATTATGGCGACACCATGGTGGTTGCTGATTCTATTCGTGGAGCTGGCTTTGAAGCTTATCGCGATAGCATCATTGCTATGCGTCATGGAAGTATCGAGGGTTTCGTAAAAGCAAACTTCGACGAACAGCGCGAAACGTTGTTCACTTCAAAATACAATAAAGCTCTTCGCGACAGCGCAGACGCTGTGGCTTTCCCATTAATGGGTTACAGCTATAGCTATTTGAAATCTCACGAATTGGCACTAGGTCTTGACTTGAAAGGTGGAATGAGCGTTACCCTTGAGGTAAGTATTCCTGATTTGATATTATCGTTGAGCGATTACAGCACCGACCCTACTTTTCTAACATCTATTGATAACGCGAAGAAAGCGCAATTGAACAGCACCTCTGATTTCTTAACTCTTTTTGAAGAGGAATGGAAAAAGTCTAGCGGACAAGGGCAGTTGTGGAGAAAGTTTAGTAACCAGACGAATCAAGATAAGTTCAAAGCGAACATGTCTGACGAAGATGTAATTAAAGTGTTGCGTAAGGAAGCGAATGATGCAATTGACAATACAGAGAACATCATTCGTAAGCGTATTGACCAATTTGGTGTGACTTCACCAAACGTTCAAAAGCAATCTTTAACAAGCCGTATTATTGTTGAATTACCTGGTGTTACAGACCAAGAGCGTGTTCGTAAGAACTTGAAGAGTACAGCGAATCTTGAGTTTTGGAACACGTACTTCAACGTAGAAATTGCGCAAGCAATGGTTGACTTGAACACAGCCTTAGGCAAAATTCAAGCGCCAGAGTTGTACGCACCAGTTCAAGACACAGCGAAGAAAGATTCTACCGCTACTGCACCTGCAGTGAAGCCAGACGATCAATTAACTGACGATGAGAAGAAGCGTAAATATCCGTTATTCTCAATCTTTGGCCCGAATATACCTAGAGACAATCAAGCGGTTCCTTCAGCTATTGCTGGTTCTGCAAGAGTTTCAGACATGGAAGCGGTAGATCGCATCTTCAATTCTGACATGGCGAAGAGCATGTTCCCGAAAGACTTGCGCTTGATGTGGAGTGCAAAACCTGAAAAAGGAGTTGCAATTCTATACGCAATCAAAGCTGACGAATTAAACGGACGTGCACCACTTGATGGAAAATCAATTGTAGATGCGCGTCAAGATTTTGATCCTATCAAAGGTGGTATTGTGGTTGAAATGACCATGAGCGCTGATGTAGGAGCTCCGAAGTGGAAAGAAATGACTGCGAAGAACGCAGCAGACAACAACAGAGCGGTGGCAGTAGTTATGGATAACTTGGTTTATTCAGCGCCTTCTGTAAACGAAGAAATTCCAAACGGAAAATCAGTAATCACATTCGGTTCTGGTGACAACCGTGACAAGCAAATCATAGAGGCAAAGGACTTAGCTGGATTATTGAAAGCAGGATCTCTTCCAGCACCAGCGAAGATTATTGACGAAGTTGTTGTTGGACCTAGCCTTGGAGCCGAGAACATTAAGGCTGGAGTTTGGTCGTTCATTGCAGCATTCATTGTTATTCTTCTTTACATGATGTTCTACTACGCTTGGGCGGGTTGGGCAGCAAACGTTGCATTGGTTGCGAACTTGTTCTTCTTGATTGGTGCGCTTGTATCATTGGGTGGAACATTGACTCTTCCTGGTATTGCCGGTATCGTGTTAACCATGGGTATGGCTGTCGATGCGAACGTATTGATTTACGAACGTGTGAAAGAGGAATTGCGTTTAGGCAAGCCTGTATCGGTAGCGATGTTAGACGGATTCAAGAAAGCATTGGGTGCAATCATCGATGGTAACGCAACAACATTGATTTCCGGATTGGTCTTGTTGTTTGTTGGAACGGGACCGATGAAAGGTTTCGCAACGACTTTGATCATTGGTATTTTCACAACATTGTTCACTGCAATTGTTATCTCTCGTTTGATTCTTTACAAACGTCTAGACAGCAAGAAAGAAATTACATTCTACAGCAACATAACTAAGAACTGGTTCACGAAGATGAACTACGACTTCGTTACGAAGCGTTTCTTATACTACGGAATTTCTGCAACCATCTTAATTGCTGGTGCGGTGTCTTGGTCAACACGTGGATTCAACATGGGTGTTGACTTTGTTGGAGGAACGTCATTCAAAGTGAAGTACGAAGAGAAGATTGATCCAGAAGCTGTTCGTAGCGCCCTTTCAACTGCATTGGTTGAAAACGGAAATGCCTCAGCAAGCACTGTTCAAGCCATTGGTACTTCAGGGAACGAATTTAAGATCACGACCAATTACTTAATTAACGACAACTCGAACGACGTTGCACAACGTGTTCAAACAGACGTAGACAACGCATTAGGAAAAGTTGGAAAGCACGAGATTACTACTTCATACAAAGTAGATGCATCGATGAGCGATGACTTTAGAGCAGAAGCGATTTGGGCGGCAATACTTACGTTGTTATTGGTAGGTATTTATGTTGTCTTCCGCTTCCGTAAAATTGACTTTGCAATTGGTGCAACCGTAGCGTTGTTCCACGATGCGTTGATGGTAATATGTGCGTTCACTTTGTTGAACGGATTGGTTCCATTCACATTGGAAGTGAATCAAAACTTTGTAGCGGCAATCCTAACTGTAATCGGTTACTCGATCAACGATACCGTTGTAATCTTTGACCGTATTCGTGAGTACTTCCGTGAGCGTCGCAATCCTGAATTGAAGTCTACTATCAACGATGCATTGAACAGCACACTTGGCCGTTCAATCAATACGTCTATGACCGTATTGTTGACCTTAGGTGTAATGTTCATCTTTGGTAGCGATGATATTCGCGGATTCGTATTCGCAATGATTATTGGAGTAATTAGCGGGGTTTATTCAACCTTGTTTATTGCAACTCCGATTGTTGTTGATATGCGTCAATTGTTTGCAAAGAAAGAAGCGAAATAATATCGATTTAGAATACTTTGAAAGTGCCGGGATTTTCCCGGCATTTTTCTTTGAATGAAGTTGAACAAGGTTACCTTTGCAACATGAGTACTGGAGAGATTTTCATGATTTTGTTTATCTATCTTTTGCTTTTCGGAGCGAAGGGGGTTCCCTCTATTGCTCGCACATTGGGCAAGACCATGTATCAGTTTCGCAACGCAGCTAAAGACGTTCAAGATGAAATTTTGAAGAGCGCCGATGATATGCGTAAACAGGCTCGCGCTGAAGTTCCTTTGGATCAGTTGATGAATGATGAGGAACCGCAAGCACCTGTGCGTCCAGCACCTCCTGTTGCGCCTCCTGCTCAACAAGAAACGAAAACCATTCCTGCAGATGATGTTCAGCCAGGAGCAACTGTATAGTTCAAACGGAGAAGAGCTTATTCTTCATCATAACGTTTTCCATTCCTTTTCCATTCAAGATTTTCTTTTGTTGCCGTGGCAACAGAATACCATTCGTGTATTCGGAAAGGAACATTTAGAACCGCGCTTGACCTGTTATTTCGGGCCGGCGTATACGTATTCAAACGTGCATTGGAAAGCGAATGAACTTTCGCCGATTCTTTTCCAATTAAAAAAAGAAATTGAACATTTAGCGCAATCGGAATTTAATGCTGTCCTCTGCAATTACTACAGAGACGGTCAAGACAGCATGGGATGGCACAGTGATAATGAGAAAGAAATGGATTCTAAAGCTATTGCTTCGGTGTCTATTGGAGGTGAGCGAGTGATTAAATTCCGATCGCGAAACGACGAAAAGAAGTTGGCCTTCAACCTGCCACATGGCTCGCTTTTGTTGATGAATAATTTCCAAGAGAATTGGCAACATTCGATTGGGAAAGTGAAGTCTGCTTCCCCCCGAATAAACTTTACGTTTCGAAAGATTAATTGATAGAGGGAAGAGGGCATTCGGCTTCACCATGTATTTCACTTTGTACTTATCTTTGCGCCCTATGAGTTTGGCCAACAAATCAGCGGTGAATGATACCGCAAAACAAATGATGCTCGACGACTACTTTTTGGCTTGTTTAAGTCGTGAAGCTTCGTTGTTGGGAAGGAAGGAAGTTCTTACTGGAAAAGCCAAGTTTGGTATTTTCGGTGACGGAAAAGAATTGGCGCAAATTGCCATGGCCAAGCAGTTTCAAAACGGAGACTGGAGATCTGGTTATTACCGCGATCAAACGTTTATGATGGCCATTGGTCAGCTTACCGTTCAACAATATTTCGCAGCGCTATACGCACACACAGATACCGAGAAAGAGCCTTCTTCGGGTGGAAGACAAATGGGCGGGCACTTTTCCACTCGTGCGCTAGACGCGAATGGAAATTGGAAGAACGTGATGGAGATGAAAAATTCATCTTCGGATATTTCTCCAACGGGCGGACAAATGCCACGATTGTTGGGATTGGCTCAAGCTTCGAAATATTACAAAGCGAATACTGCTCTTCATTCAAGAACTCAATTTTCGAATAAAGGAAATGAAGTAGCCTTCGGAACCATAGGCGATTCAAGCACTTCAGAAGGATTGTTCTGGGAAACCATGAACGCTTCTGCTGTTTTGGGCGTGCCAATGTGCATGTGCGTTTGGGATAACGGTTGGGGAATTTCGGTTCCGAAAAAATATCAGACAGCGAAAGAAAGCATATCGGATGCATTAAGCGGGATGCAAAGCGAACCGGGTGCTGGAGGAATAAAAATATTCAAGGCGAAGGGTTGGGATTATTCGGAGTTGATGCTCATGTTTGAGAAAGCTGTTAAGCATTCGCGCGCAAACCATCAGCCTGTTTTAATTCACGTGGAAGAAATCACTCAGCCTCAAGGCCACAGCACGAGCGGATCTCACGAGCGTTACAAGACGAAAGAATTGTTGGAGTGGTATGAAGAATTCGATTGCATTGTGCAATTCGGAAAATTCTTGACAGAAAAAAATGTTGCGAAGCAAGAGGACTTAGATGAGTTGCGCGCGAAAGCAAAAATGCAAGCACGCAACGAACAACGCACAGCATGGGACGAATTCCGCGCGCAAATTCAGGCCGACGTAAACGCGGCCATTGCTTTGCTCGAAGCAGCTGGACAAACAGAAGCAGCAACATCGTTGAAGAACAACGGCGAAGCCATTCGCAAAGATATTTTCGAAGCCATTCGAAAAGTATTGCGCACGGTTCGTGGACAGCACTCAGGTGAAATTCAAAATATAAAAAATTGGTTAGCCAGTGCGCAAGAGCGCATGCACAAAGCATACAGCAGCGAGCTATACAGCGACCGTAATGATTTAGATCGTTCGGTTTCTATTCAGTATGCAAGCGATGCTGAGATGGTAGATGGACGTGTGGTTCTTCGCGATTTTTGGGATGCGAAGTTGGCGGAGATGCCGGAGGTTTTAATCTTCGGAGAAGACGTTGGAAAGATTGGTGGAGTAAACCAAACGTGCGAAGGACTTCAAGATAAATACGGAGAATTGCGCGTGAGCGATACAGGTATTCGCGAAGCAACAATTGTTGGACAAGCGATTGGTTTGGCTATGCGCGGACTTCGTCCGGTTGCTGAAATTCAGTACTTGGATTACATCTATTACGCGCTTCAAATTATGCGCGACGATTTAGCAACAGTGCGTTATCGTTCGGCTGGAGGACAAATGGCTCCAGCAATTATAAGCACGCGCGGACATCGTTTGGAAGGCATCTGGCACAGTGGAAGCCCTATGGGTGCTATCATTAGCAGCGTTCGCGGAATGGTGGTGTGTGTTCCAAGGAACATGACTCAAGCCGCGGGTATGTATAATAATTTATTGAAAGGAAACGACCCTGCACTTGTTGTAGAATGTTTGAACGGTTACCGCAAGAAGGAAAAAATGCCGAGCAATCTTTCTGAAATGGTTGTTCCTATTGGTGTTGCAGAGGTTGTGAAAGTTGGAAGTGACATCACTGTTGTTTCTTACGGAAGCACGTTGCACATGTGTTTGAGTGCTGCCGATGAATTAGCGAACATGGGAATTTCGGTGGAAGTGGTAGATGCGCAAACGCTTCTTCCTTTTGATACCACCGGCGTCTCAGCATCGAGCGTTCAGAAAACAAATCGTTTGGTTGTTGTAGATGAAGACGTGGAAGGCGGAGCTTCGGCTTACTTGTTAGATCAGATCATTAACAAACAAGGAGCCTTCAATTTCTTAGATGCTCAGCCAATAACGGTGACTTCAAAGCCGCATTTACCTGCTTATTCAACAGATGGAGACTATTTCAGCAAGCCTTCTGTTGACGATATCGTTGAAGCTATTTATGCGGTTATGTCTGAAGGAAATCCTGCAAGATTTCCGAGGATTTAGAAATCATAAATAATTCCAAACGCAGGAATAATACTTCCGTTGATATTATCAAGGAGCAATGGTTTACCATTACTGCCGTCAGGACGCAAGGGCTGTCCGTCTGTTGTTAGGAACCCGCTGTTATCGGCAGTGCGTTCGAATGTATACAATTGTTGGCTAGAGCTTTTCGCGTTCGTTACATTTTGAATGTCTATGAAGAAGTCGAGTGAAGATTTCTTGAAGTTTATTTTCTTGTCGATACGAATGTCTAATTGATTGAAGACCGGCAAGCGCTGACTGTTCAACTGTGTGTAATCGAACGATCCTGTTCCAAGCGTTACATAATTCAATTGCGAAGAGGACATGTCGTAGGGCGTGTAAGGCGCGCCACCTGCGAGTCTGTACTTCACGCCAAGTTCATATCCGTTCTTGAATTTTTTTCCGAAAATAATAGAAACCAAATGTCTGTTGTCCCATGCAGAAGGTGCGTAGCTACCATCCGCTCCGGTGAATTCACTTTTGAAAAAGGTGTACGAAGCCGTTAAGAAATAAGACTTGGTGAATTTTTGTTGAAGGAATAATTCAAATCCGTAAGCACGACCTTGTCCTGTTGAAGTCACTTGCTCATTTCCAATGGCGCCGTATACAGAGCCTTGATTCGCTAATGAAACTCCTGTGTTGAATGAAACCGGATAGTTGCTGTATTGCTTGTAAAATCCTTCAGCCGTAATTCTCAAACTGTTTTTCGGAAGGAATTCAAATCCATAAACCAAGTGATCACACAAAATGTAATCGCTGTTTCTATTGATTGAATTTCCATCTTGTTTGAATCCGAGGACAGTGTAAACCGGAAGCTTCGCATATCTTCCAACAGAAGCGTTCATGTTCCACTTCTCGTTAATGGCGAAAGATGCCGCTAAACGCGGAGAGAGAGCGTTTAACGGATTGTTTCCTGTTGTGGTGAATGAGTTCATGTCTGTGCGAATTCCGCCCGTTAATGAAAGCCTTTCGTTCCACGCTTTTTTATTTATGGAAAGGAACGCTCCGTAACGCGCAAAGTCGATTGCGTTGTAGAAGGAAAGATTTATTTGAGGAACAATAACGGTTCCCGCGCTATCTGAAATTGCTGGAGCAAGTCTGCTGAAAAAATCATTGTTGTATTTCACGTATTGCGCAGACAATCCGTAAATGATTTTCCAATCGCCAAAGAACTGATTCACTTCCCAACGCAATTTGTTTTCGATTTCTTGACTCACGCTTTTCAATGTTCTGCGCGATTCGTTTTCTGCGTCGTTGTCTTCGAAACGATCGAGTCTGTTTTCGAACATGTTTCGACTTAAACTCAAATTGTAGTATCCGTTATCTAGCGTGTGTTTCAAGGTGAAACCAACGGTGTAGTTCCATTGATTGATGGTCGGTGTTGCACGAATGATATACTCTTTCGTTGGATCGGAATTTTTAGGGACTCCAAACGTGAATTCATCAATTGCACCCAAACCAATGGCTGTTAAAGTTGTTTTCTTGTTGAGCTGAGTGTTTATCTTGTATTGAAAATCCCAATAGTTTGGACGAATCGGAAGATCGATAAGTTCAAAGAAATATTGCAAATACGAACGACGAACAGACGCTAGGAACGTCGTGTTTTTTCCAATAGGACCTTCTAAAGTGCCCGCCACTTCTGTGCTTGAAATTCTTCCGTTTCCTTTTACTTGTTGTGCGTTTCCGTTTCGTTGTTTGAATTGAAGGACGGAAGAAAGGGCGTTGTCGTATTTCGCATTGAAGCTGCTGCTGTTCAGTGTAGCTGTTTCAATGAAACTTACATTGATGATTCCTTGCGGTCCGCCTGACGACCCTTGCGTGCTGAAGTGATTGATTTGCGGAACTTCAATTCCATCTAAATAATAAACGTTTTCGCTAGGAGCTCCGCCACGAATAAGAAGATCGTTTCTTTCGCCAGCTCCGGAAAGTCCGCCAACACCTGGAAGCGCTTGAATTACTTTCGAGATGTCGAAGTTTCCACCAGGATTGCTACGAATTTCTTCAGCCGTAAGACTCTGAACGCTCAAAGGAGTTTCTGTTACTTTTCCGTAAGTGTAACGTTTGATTTCAAGCGTATTCATTTGTTCGCTGCTTCTTTCCAATTCAACACTGAATGTGTTGGTGTTTCCGTTTGTGACAACTACGTTGAAGAGTTGAACAGGAAGGAAATTCAACAAAGAAATATTCACATTGTAGGTTCCGGGTTGAATTCTTTCAATAAAAAATTTTCCATCTACATCTGAAATCGCACCAAGAGAAGTGTTCTCTAACACAATGGTAGCGCCTGTTAGCGAGGTTTGTGCGTTTTTGTCGATGATAACACCGGAGATACTTCCGTTTTGCGCAGAAGCGAATGAACATGCCATGAGGGCGATGAAAAAGAGAAATGAACGCAACATGATTTTCCTAAGTTTAATTTCAAAACAAAGGAAGTACAGAATTGTTTATCCGCGCACGAAAAACCAACCGATGCCTTTTCCGATTCCTACTGAGAGAACGCATGTTTTGTGTTAGTTTTGTGAAGTCTAAATTAACAAGAGAATGAAGGATTTATTGTCGCAGTACGAAAATAAGAAACCAGAAGTAGTTTTTGAATGGAATGATCCATTTACTGAAGCGCAAGGTTGGGTAGTGATTAACTCGTTAAGAGGCGGTGCCGCAGGTGGTGGAACCCGCATGAGAGTAGGTTTAGACAAGCACGAAGTATTGTCGTTAGCGAAAACAATGGAAGTGAAGTTCACGGTAAGCGGACCACAAATTGGTGGAGCGAAGAGCGGAATTAATTTCAATCCGGCCGATCCTCGCAAGAAGGAAGTGTTGAAGCGTTGGTATGCTGCGGTAACACCATTGCTGAAGCACTACTACGGAACAGGTGGCGATTTGAACGTAGACGAGATTCACGAAGTTATTCCAATGACGGAAGATTGCGGTGTTTGGCATCCGCAAGAAGGCGTGTTCAATGGACACTTCAAACCAACTGAAGCGCAGAAAGTCAAGCGTATTGGAAATTTGAGAAGAGGTGTTGTAAGCATCATTGAAGACGTTAAGTATTCTCCAGATGTAAATATGAAATTCAAGGTAGCTGATATGATTACGGGCTACGGTGTTGCGGAAAGCGTTCGTCATTTTTTCGAAATATGGAATAACGAAAAGAGTCTTGCAGGTAAGAAGGTGATTGTTCAAGGTTGGGGAAACGTAGGTGCGGCAGCAGCTTTTTACATGAGTCAAGCAGGTGCTTCTGTTGTTGGAATCATTGACAGAAATGGCGGGTTGATTAACGAGAATGGATATTCATTTGAAGAGATTCGCACGCTGTTTTTGAATCGCGTGAATAACACGTTGGTTGCAGAAGCCATGCTTTCGTTCGAGGAAATCAATGCAAGAGTTTGGGATCTTCAAGCCGATGTATTTCTTCCATGTGCGGCTTCGCGCTTGGTGAGTCAAGATCAGGCAGAGCGCATGCACAAAGCAGGAGTATCTGTAATTGCATGTGGCGCGAACGTTCCGTTTGCAGATCAGCAAATCTTTTACGGACCTATTTCGGAATGGTGCGATGCACACTTTAGTGTCGTTCCAGATTTCATTTCGAATTGCGGAATGGCAAGAGTTTTCGCTTACTTGATGAGCGATTCAGAGGTTGATTTATCTGATGAAGGAATCTTCTCTGACACTTCGAAAATTATTGGTGAAGCGTTGAAGAATGTTCATCAGCAAGGAAGCGAAGAACAGTTCGTTTCGAAGCACGCGTTTGAAATTGCATTAAAAAAATTAGTTTAAGATGATCTACTTGCAAGCCGCACCGGAAGGAGCAACCTATGAGAAATCGTTGGATTTAATCGGCCTAATCTTCAAGGGAGGATGGGTAATGATTCCACTTTTGCTTCTCTCTATTTTAACGATTGTGATCGTGATTGAACGCTATCTTTTTCTAGGAAAGCAAGGTGTTGGAAAGAAGAATAATTTCGAAAGTTTTTTAGCTGCGCTGAAGGTTGGAAACAACAAAGAAGCGATGCGTTTGTGTGAAGAAGACAATGCGGCTTGGTCGCGTATTTTTCAATACGCAGCGCTAACAGAAATCTCAGGTGATGAGCAAGAGAAGTTAATGGATCAAGCGGCAAATGTTGAAGTGGCTTATTTGGAAAGAAGATTAAACGTGTTGTCAATTGTTGCTGGAGTAGCGCCGTTATTGGGTTTCATAGGAACCATAGCTGGAGTTATTACAATCTTTTTCGACATTTCAACCACAGCAGACATTAGCATTGGGGTTATTTCTGAAGGTCTTTACCAAAAGATGGTTTCATCTGCGGGCGGATTGGTTGTAGGAATTATAGCTTTTGTTTTTTATCAGTTGCTACAAAATTCTGTAGACAAGTTTGTTGCGCAAATGGAAGAATATTCTCTTCAACTTAAAACATTATTCCTTCAAGGAAAATGAATATAAAGAGAAGAAAGAAGCGAGGTGCTGTGGTGAACACACATGCGTTGAACGACATTATGTTCTTCTTGCTTTTGTTTTTCCTAATTCTTTCTACGCTCGCTAATCCGAATGTCATCAAAGTGTTGTTGCCAGAGGCAGGCGAGACTCAGCAGCGCGAACCGAAGAAGACTTTGCAATTGGCTGTAGATGAATATCACGATTATTATCTCGATGGAGAGAAAATGAGTGTTGAGCAATTGGGACAGCGATTGGAATACATAGGAAAGACATTTCCAGAGAGTACCTGTTCCATTTCTATGGATCGGAATTTACCAGTTCAAGATTTGGTGGAAGTGATGCAGTTGGGCGCGAAAAGCGACATTCGCATGTATTTGAAAACTTCCAAAGTTGCGGGCGAATGATAACAGCAATTCTATTAGTATTTATCCTAGCCTACGTTCTCATTGCGGCGGAACACGCAGTAAAAATTGATAAGGCGGCTACCGCGCTTATCGCAGGTGTTTTGTGTTGGACACTTTTAGCTCTAGCTCCAACCGGAATTTCACACGACGTTTTGGAAGCGAGTTTGGGTCATCACATTGAAGAGATCTCAGGCATCTTGTTGTTCTTGATGGGTGCCATGACCATTGTTGAAATTATAGACGCGCACAACGGATTCGCGATTATTACCGATCGCATTTCAACAACGAATCAAGTTAAATTGCTGTGGATTATTTCTTTGCTTTCGTTTTTCTTGTCAGCTGCATTGGATAATTTAACCACTGCTATTGTCATGGTTAGTCTTGCGCGAAAGTTGATCAGCAATCAAAAATCGAGATGGTTTTTTGCCGGTGTAATTGTTATTGCGGCGAATGCAGGTGGAGCGTGGAGTCCCATTGGTGATGTAACTACAACCATGCTTTGGATAGGCGGACAATTGACCACGGGCCCTTTGATCTCAGAACTTTTTCTTCCAAGTTTAATAAGTCTGTTAGTACCTGTGATTGTATTGTCGTTTGTGTTGAAGGGAAATTTAGAACGTCCCGATTTAAACGAAACAGCGACGAGTGACTTGGCTCGTTCGAAGCAAATGATCGTGTTTGTTTTAGGCTTAGGCGGATTGTTATTCGTACCTGTTTTCAAAACAGTAACACACCTTCCTCCATTCATGGGAATGATGATTTCGGTGGGTGCCCTTTGGCTTGTTACAGATCTCATGAACGGAAGAAAAATGGATTCCGATAAAGCGAAGTATTCAGCGTTAAGTGCATTGCGAAAAATTGATATGCCTTCTGTTCTTTTCTTCTTGGGAATTTTACTTTCAGTAAGCGCCTTGCAAGAAGCAGGACACCTCACACAACTTTCTTTTTGGTTGAAGGAACAGCTGAACAATACTTATGCGATAAACATTGCCATTGGTGTTCTATCGGCTATTGTAGACAATGTTCCTTTGGTAGCCGCAAGTATTGGAATGTATCCGATTGAGGCAGCGGGCACTGCTGATGTATGGGCTTCGCACTTCGTTCAAGACGGAACGTTCTGGCATTTCTTGGCCTACACTTCAGGCACCGGCGGCAGTATGCTAATCATTGGATCTGCCGCAGGTGTTGCTGCAATGGGGCTAGAGAAGATGTCGTTCACATGGTATTTGAAGAACATCTCACTCTGGGCCATGGTAGGTTTCTTTAGCGGTGCAGGAGTTTATATTCTCATGCACCTCTAGTTAATTTTCAATTACGAATTTTTCAGTCTTCGTCTTCCCGGCTTCCAATACAAATTGTAGGAAGTAAATTCCATTTGGAAAAAGTACATCGAACGAAATCTCAGAGCACTGTTGTTCCAATCCTTCTTCAATTACACTTCCTGAAGTCGAGAGTATTTTCCATTTTACAAATTTGTTTTTCTTGCCGAGTTTCAATTTGAATTGACCATTATTTATGGAAGGAATGATTTTTTCCGAATGAACATGCATTTGCTTATCATCGGAAAAGCAGGTGAAGAACATGACTTCTTGCGGACCGAGGATTTCAATTCCAAATGGAAAATTAGAATTGCTCAAGTTTGTGAATATTGAATCATTCACGTTTGAGATTAACGCCGTTGTATTGTTCAATTCATGGGCTGTTAGGGCTTTCCAATAGAGCAGCTCCTCCAATTCCTCACCTTCGATGTTGCATGTGTTCAGCTGGTCTAGAATGGCGTGACACAGGCTTGAATTTCCCAAGGAACGGAAGAGTTGTGCCTTCGATAGTTCAACCCAAAATTGCGAGTGAAACGAAGAGTCTGACACGACACTGTCGGTGCAAGCATTCAATGAATTCACGTAACGCTGAGCGGCGATTTCAAACGATTCAGAATTGTTCTCAGGAATTATTTCTCCGCGAAGAACGAGCTCTTCAATCATCTTTTTCATCATGCCAATTCCCCAGTTCGACAATGAACGAATCTCGCTGTTGCTGCGATCCAATGGTGATGTGAGAATTTCATGAAAGAGTTTGATGGATCGTTTTCCTTCGAATAGGCTATCTGTTGCATAGGCCAATGTTGCCGCTAAGGATAGCGCAGAGTCAAGCGGCAACTGTCCGTATTCAGTGGTTGAAATCACAGGCAAATCTGAGAGTGTTTTTTGGTGAAGGCTCGCTTGTGCTAATGACTTTGTCGGACTTAAAATTCCAATTACAGATGGACATGTTGTGGATACAGAAACGGATGGACTTAGTGT
Source organism: Flavobacteriales bacterium (assembly GCA_044354975.1). Lineage (GTDB taxonomy): Bacteria > Bacteroidota > Bacteroidia > Flavobacteriales_D > Sanyastnellaceae > CAIZGX01. Next base: position 8,667 of record JBIKZA010000008.1, on the reverse strand, counting down.
AATTGCACTTTGCGTTCCGTTCGAGCAGGTGCTCGATGAATAGAGCGCTATTCCCGAACTTCCAGATGCAATAGGTAGCCATTGATTGCTTCCGCTCGCTAATGCTACAGACGCGCATCCGATGGAAGATATGGTTGCAATGTTGCCGCATAAATTGCAATCGGTGGCTCCGCTGAATGCATTGAATCCTTTGTTCAACAGCGGTGTTGAGCTGTGGTATAAGTGAATGTGCTCATCGTTCAATTCGAAAACATTGTAGCCACCTGCGCTGCTCGACGATAGGTTCAACACACAACCTTTCCCAATTTCCAACGCTGTTCCATTTTGTGAAAATTCAGAACATCGAATCGTGAACACTCCTCCTTTCTTTTGTGCTCCAATGTTGTTGTTATTGAATGTGCAATTCATCATTCCAATTTCAACCAAACTGTAATCGGAAACTGCAATGTCGTTGTTTTCGAATGAGGTGTTCTTGATTCGACTGAGCGATTTCAAATGTTCTGAAAATAGATTGGCTGTATTGAAAGCGCAATCTTGGAAGGTGTAATTTCCGTAGCGAATACTTACTGAACCGTTGTTGTTGAAGAGCGTATTCGATGCAGATAGTTTTCCATAATTGTTTTCAATTTTGCACTGTTCAACAGAGGAGTTCAAGAAGGAAATGGTGTTGTAGTCGACTTGACAAAGTGCATTTTCACCGCCAGCGATATTGGTATTCTCGAACAACAATCTTTGGTAGGAAAGCAGTGTCGCGTTTTCATTCAATTCAATTTTTCCATTTTTGAATTTGATGTAATTCGCTGTTCCCGATTCGTTGAACATTGCTCCTTCGTGAATGCGCAAGAACGTATTGTTTTGGTTCATCCCTTCCACCAACATGCGACTTCCGCTTGCGAAAGTCACATCGGTTTCATTCCACATGGAATACACATCTATTGTTCCTTCATTTGCTTGAAGGGTTAGCGCTGCTTGCGCAACCAGCTGCAGCTGTCCGCCCCTGAATTCAAGCGATGCGTTGGTGTTATTCAAAACGAATTCTCCAGATGTATAGACGATTTTACTTCCGGGCAACAAGGAAATTTTCCCTTCTACTTGAAGGGTTCCGCCAAGTAAGTTTAACGTAGAATTATTTTCTAGAATTAAATTTCCGTTGGGTTGAATGAAAAGCAATCCGTTTGTGTGAAGGTTTATGGTTGTTGACTCTTGAACATACAATGACGCAGGAACAGTTCCAGATGAATCTCCAATGTGAAGCGTCCCGTTTTCTTGAATGTCGATACTTCCAGCACCGCAATCGATTCCAGTTTCAATAGATACTTCATCTCCAGGAAACACAATGCTATTCGGGGCAGACTGACTTTCGCCCAGTGCGCCAATGCTTACCACAGAATTGTTTTCAATGATTGTTGAAGGAAGAACTTGCAATCCTGTTTTTCCGAAATTGAAATTCTCTCCGTTTTCCATGTTCAATCTAAAAACCGAATGTCCGTTCGGGAGCTCATCTGCGAATACTTCTTGCGCTAAGAAGGCAAGGTTAGCGTAGTTGATTCCAGAGTGTGGTTGATTGTTTCCAGATGGCGCGTACCAATTGTCGAAGGGAATTTCAATTTCGTTAATGGCTGTGAAAGGCACATTCGCGTTGCAATGCAGCGCACTCGATGTTGGAACGAAGTTGTGATACAATTCGAATTGATCATTGTTGATTGTTCCGCATGCGCTATTGAATGAAGCGGTTTCATTAATGGCATCTACGAAATCTTTGACCGAAGAAGAGTATCCTCCACATGAATAATCGAATGGAAGAGCATTCACTGAAATCTTCGGGCGAGAGCTGTATTGTGAAATAGAAAGACTTAGAAAATCGATGTCGATTTCTGTGAGCTTAAGGTCTGCAATAACTCGATACGTACTTGTGTTTTCAACGTAGTCATTCGATCCAGGAATAGGAAAAAACTTCAATCTGAATTCATCTCCGTCTACGAAGTTCGATGCATTGCATGATTCCGTAAGCAAGGGTTCTGTGAAATTGGTTGAAAGTCCAATTCCGTTTTTATTTCCATTCGCTACTGCAATGTTTCTGCAATTTTGAGGAAGACCCATCGCATTCAACTCAGACTGAAAACTTAAAAAGTTTGCGGGTTGAAGTTGATTCGAAGCGCCCCATTGGTAGAAGAGCAATTGTTGCGCCGCTGGACGCTCGAGCTTGTCATAAACGAAGCTATTGGCGGCCGAACTGTAGGGCGACATGAAGTAGAGCGCGGACTGAAGACTCATCGGAATGTAGGCGCCTAAATGGGGCGCATCAAGGCTTATATAAAGTCTTGTGCAGTGGGGTTTATCTTGAAGCTCCATGTTGCGGAGCGCATAGCGAGAAATAAGTCCACCCATACTTGCGCCAGCAACTACTATGCTGTGCTCGCTGTTTTTGTAGGAATTGCAGAGGGTTATTATTTTCTCAACAAGCGCTGCATTTTCGCGAATGTCTCTTGCGCCATCGTAGAAATCTACAAGCACTATATCATATCCGTGTTGTTGCAACGTGTCTATCCAATAAGGCATCAGTTGAAGCATGGTGTATTGCCCGGTAGGGGAGCCTGAAGAAAACGCGTCCCATCCGAACGTTCCGTTTCGGGTTGGAAGGTGATCGTTTCCGAAGTCTATTCCTTCAACAAATACAAAAGGCTTATCGAAGACTCCGTCAGTGCTGAGCAGCGTGTAGGCATTCCCCCTCACTAAGTTGTTTCCAACAAGCGTATCAATTTCAAAGGAGCTGCTTACCTGCCAAGGAGCGGTATCTGGATTAATCAAACTTTTTGTTTCCACTTGAAATTTGATTCCTGTTTCTTTCATTGTTCCGTTCACTGAATATTTTACAGCCACAGAAAACCATTCGGTGTTTGTTGGAATAATGGTAGAAATGGAATTGTTCGTGACGTTGTTCCAGGTTGTTCCTTCATCGAAACTTATCGATTGAACATTCACGTTTGAATGATAATTCGATTGCACTTCGTTTTGCATGTTGAAGACATGCAACCCCGGAGTGAGTAGGTTCGAATTACTCAGAACGAATTGACTTGTATCGTTCGCATTGTTCGCAGCACGAACGTATTTCACATCCCAAACTTCGAGATAGGTAGCGGAGTTTTCATTCGGAAGACCTTCAAGATGATCGCGATAATTCGGGAAGTAGAGGTGGCTCGAATCTTTTCCACATAAAAATAAAAACGCATCTTTTGCAGCTTGCGCTTTGGTGAAAACAAGTGAGTTGTTTTTGGAAAGTGGCTGATTGAATGCTGTTGATTTTACAACAGGGGCATACGTGTTTTGCGCAAATGTGAAGAGTGAGCAAAGTGAGAATAGAAGGGTGAATTGTTTTTTCATTTTTTAGTAGTATAAGGTGTATGTATTGATTTCATTGGCTTGTATGGCATCTAGGGTAATCCATTCGGAAGAGTAATTGCCCGAAGCATAATGTTTGATTATTTCAAGTTCAATGGAGAAATGTGCGCGGATATCGAATGTGCATTCGGCGCCGTTTCCTGATAAATCAGCTTCTTGTGTTAGTCCGCGAAAACCTTCGTTCACTTTGAAAGAAGCTCCAACAATGTTGTGCTGCGTGTTGGGGTCGTCTATTAACTTGATTAAAAGGTTTGCCTTACACGATACAGGAATATTGAGTGTGGGATGCGCAGCAGTAAACGGAACGTCGGTAAAACCAAGCTCGGAATACTGAACTTGCGATTGGGCTATTGCAAGCGCGAGGTCGACGGTTGCTGTTTTCGGAATTTCGAATTGCCCGTTTTCATCTGCAATTGAAACAAGCGCGGGAATGAAGTTGACTTGACCGCCGAAGCCTTCAAGCTCATACCATTGCACGCTTGCGAATGGTATTGGCACGTTGGAGCCTTGTTCAACAACGCGACATTGAATGTTTGGAATGGGCTTTTCTTTTTCGCACGAGTAGAACACGAGCAAAAGAGAAAGAAAGAGAATAATGTTTTTTGTTTTCATGACTCAAATAATTTTGAGCCAAAGGAAGAACCACTTGGCACCTAATGTTTATGCCAAATTCCTATAAGTTATATGCTGTTTATTCGGTTAGATCAAGTTTGTACTTGTCTGCAAAAGACTGTTGCGCGTTCTCGAAATCTTGTTGGGTGAAGACCGATTCATTTTGAATGAACATGCGTAAAACCCTACAGCTATCGGTTGTTGCAAAAGATATTTGTTCTTGTGGAAGTTGATGCAAATTGCACAACGGTTTGTAATAGGTGGAAAGAATTTCTTGAAATTTTTCTATGGTTCGAACAGCAGGATTTACAAGCAACGTATCGTCCTTAAAGTTTCCGATTTCAGTTAAATTCTCTTTTGCTGTGTTTAATGTTGATTCAGCTTTCGAGTAAAATTCATTCAGATTTTGTGGTTGTCCCAGTTGTTCTTCCAACTGAAAAATAGCTACACCACAGGTCTCTAATTCAATTGTAATCTTGTTGGTGTAATCCCGTGCTTTTTCCTGATCAGTGGCGCACGATACAGCGGAAAGCAAAAGAGCTATTCCAGCGATTTGTGTGTAAAATGAATTTGCACCGATCATGAGGCGAAGGTAAGATGCTTTGCAAGATGTTGCTCAAGATGTTGCACAAGATGCTTCGCAAGATGTTTTACAAGAAGCCTTCGGCTAGGGGATACACTAACGAAGTTTCTTTCGATAGAATCTTGCGTAGCATCTTACAAAGTATCTTTCTTAAGACTTTTCTTTCTGAAATCAATGTTGGAAATGAATCCAACTTGAAGTGTGTGGTTGTTTTCAATTTTCAGTCCGTCAGATTTTACAATCATTTGATTCATGTATCCTATTTCCAGTTTTCCCCATTTCGGAAATTTGTAACCGATGGCGGCATAAGCACGATTTTGATCGAAGATGTTCACTTGAACATTTTCTCCGAAGTTTACAAATGCTTCGTCGTAGCAAGAAAAGTATAGCGAATTGTCTTCAATGGTTTTTCCTTTGAATGGTATTGATAGGCGCACAAGAACGCGTGCGCGGTTTGTGTAAACATCGTCGCCTGGCGCGTATTCACCGCTAGATTGCGCCACAGGAAGTTTTGAGAAGCGTTGTTCTAAGCGCAAACGCGTAATCATTTCAATTCGTCCAGCTTGCGATTTCACCTGAAGTTGTTCCCAAAATCTATTTTCAGGGAAGGCTGATTTGGCGGGTAAGACGCCATATGTAGAAGTATGGACGTAGCAATATCCGGCTGTTGCAAAAGCATTCGGAACGAAATGATAATTGACTCCCGTTCTTAAAAGTAGTTGAAGGGGTTTTGCTACGATTTCATTTCTTCTGAATTGGGCTTCCAAGTGAATTCCCCAATGTTCTGAAAATTTATGATCTCCAAAATACATGAACCAACCGGTGTTGTTGGATTGGATGTTTCGGAGAGGAGATTGTCCAAGAAATACAACAAATTGCGTGAGTGCGAATGATATGAGAAATACCTTTTTCAAAATTACTCTTATAAAAACCCAAGCTCTAGCTGAGCTTCTTGACTCATCATGCTTTTGTCCCAAGTGGGTTCCCAAGTAATTTCAACTTTACAGTCTGAAACACCTTCAACCGATTTGATTTTGTCTTCCACATCGGGAGGTAAGGTCTCAGCAACCGGACAAGAAGGCGAGGTGAGGGTCATGGTTATTTTCACAGCAGTATCTTCCGCAATGTCAATTCCGTAGATTAGTCCCAACTCGTATATATCAACCGGAATTTCCGGATCGAAAATGGTTTTTAGTTTGGCAATAATTGCTTCTGTTAATGCGGCCTTCTCCATAATTAATTGCTTTTTTGTTGTGTTTGAAAAACAGTTGCGAACAACAAGATTTGCTTTACCATTGCCGCTAATCCGTTGCTTCTTGTCTGACTTAAGTTTGAAACCAATCCAATGTCATTCATAAAATGAATGTTGGCTTTTAAAATGTCGTCTGGCGTTTCTTCGTTGAAAACCCCAACGACCAATGCAACCAATCCACGTGTAATAATGGCGTCGCTATCAGCTTCTAATTTTACCGTTCCGTTTTCTTGTAAAGATGCTTGGAGCCAAACTTTCGATTGACATCCTGCAACAAGCAACTCGTCTTTCTTTTCTTCTTCAGACAAGCCTTTCATCTCTTTACCCAATTCAATGATGTGCTCATATTTGTGCATCCACTCTTCGAAGAAGGTAAATTCCTCTATGATTTCTTGTTGCTTTTGCTCTATCATTATCGTAACATATTCACGCTTTTTTTCAGCGCTTCAATAAATAATTCTACTTCTTCCATTGTATTATAAAACGCAAAAGATGCTCGCACAGATCCTGTGGTTCCGAGCTTTTCCCAAAGGGGTTGAGTACAGTGATGTCCTGTGCGAACAGCAATTCCTTGCTGATCGAGCAACGTTCCAATGTCGGCAGAATGAATCCCTTCAACATTAAAACTCAACACACCTACTTTATTCGGAAGGTCTGCATAAACAAACGCTCCCTCTATTTCTTTCAATTGCTCTGTTGCCACCTTCAACAATAAACATTCATGCGCATGCATGTCTTCTTTTCCAACTTCATTGCAGAATGAAATGGATTCATTAAATGCAATAACAGCTTCAATATTCGGTGTTCCAGATTCGTATTTGAACGGCAATACGTTGAAGGTGGTTCCTCTTACAGAAACTTTCGAAATCATTTCACCACCGTATCTATAAGGAGGAAGTTTTTCCAATAATTCTCTCTTTCCCCACAAAACACCAAGCCCTGTGGGACCGTACATTTTATGCGCAGAGAACAAGAAAAAATCAAAATCTAATTCTTGAACATTTATGTTGAAGTGTGACACAGCCTGCGCCCCGTCTACAACTACATAAGCCCCCGCGTTCTTTGCAAGAGCCACTAATTCATCAACGGGGTTAATGGTTCCCAGCGCGTTCGATACATAATTGAAAGCAACGATTTTCGCTTTGCTTCCTAATTCTGTTTTCGCGTAAGCCATATCCCATTCGCCTGATGGAGTCATAGGAATGTAACGAAAAACAGCTTTCTTCTTTTTTGCCAACACTTGCCACGGAACGAAGTTCGCGTGGTGTTCCATTTCTGTTACCCAGATCTCATCGCCTTCATTTACCTCATTCTCTAAAATGGTTGAAAGCATGTTCACGCTGTCGGTACTTCCTTGCGTGAAAATAATTTCTTCGCGAAAGTTCGCGTGAAGCATTTCTGCTAAGGCCGTTCGAGTAGCCTCGAATTTTTCAGTGGAAGCATTCGCCAGATAATGAGCTCCTCTGTGAATGTTCGCGTTCCATTTTGTGTAATATTCCGTAATGGAATCAATAACACGCTGAGGTTTCTGCGTAGTTGCCGCATTGTCGAAGTATACAAGTGGACGTCCATTCACCGTTTGATTCAACGTCGGGAATTGATTTCTCAATTCTTTCATTTTAAGTTGAAGGGTATCGTTGTCCATATCTTAAAACCGAATGATTATTCGGTAATGATTTCATTTTGAATAAGTGTTGCAAGAACGTATTCCTTCCAACTAGGAATGGAAATGCGATTCATCACATCTGAAGTGAATGCTGAAACCAATAGTCGCTTCGCAGATTCTTCGCTCAACCCTCTTGCGCGCAAGTAGAAAAGGGCTTCCTCATTGAATTGACCGGTAGTTGATCCGTGACTGCACTTCACATCGTCTGCATAAATTTCCAACTCAGGCTTCGTGAACATGCTGGCGTTATCGCTCATCATGATATTCGCATTGCTTTGATAAGCATTGGTTTTCTGCGCATCAACGTGAACATAAACTTTTCCGTTGAACACGCCTCTTCCGTTGTCGAACAACACTCCTTTGTACAATTCATTGCTGTAGCAATTTGCAACTTGGTGATCCACGAAAGTGTGATTGTCTATCAATTGATCTTGCTTCGGGAAGTACGCTCCACTCAAGAAAGTTTCGCAATGCTGACCTTCAATACGAATATTCAATTCGTTGCGAACCCATGTTCCGCGGGCAGTTACTGTTGTGATTTTGAAAACGCTTTTCTCTGCTTGAGAAATAGATTCTCTCAACAACACACATTCGTTTTTCGAAGTGTTTTGCAGCTGATGAATTTCTAATTGAGCCGATTGTTCAACATGCGCATGCAATTGCACAAGGTGAAACGAACGCTCAGTCTTCCCTTTGAAGTCTATGGTGAATTTCGCAATTGAATTTTCTTTCGAAACAATGAACACATAAGGTGCGCTCATGCTGTCGTTCAACGCGTTTTCGATTTCAATGGATATGGCTTCTTCTATAATTTTTCCGGATTGAATTTCAATCAGAACAAGATCGTTCGAAGCGTTTTCAGAAATCGCATCGAACACATCGCGTCTATTTTCTTTTGCTAAGAGTGAAAGAACCAATGCTTGTTGTTTTACCGAAAGATTCTTTCCTGCGGTGAATGAAATACCTTCGATTTGGGCTGTTGGAAGTGCAATGAATCCGTTTTCAATTCGAATTCCGTTTTCCAACGCCACCATGTTCTCATTGCGTTCAGCTTGTTTCCAAGTAGAATCAATAGCACCTGTGCGCGTGTATCTCCAAGATTCTGCGCGAGTTGTTGGCAAAGGAAAATCAGCAACCGAATGTTTGTTCGGTTTG
>JBIKZA010000091.1:0-5401 GCA_044354975.1 Flavobacteriales bacterium | reverse complement strand
GGTCAATGGCTTGATGAGCCACGTTCAAGTCTCCGCACAATACAACAGGTTTTGTTTTTTCTAAATTCTGAAGGTGCTTCAACAAGTCGGCATCCCATGTTTCTCTGTAATCCAAGCGCGCCAATTCAGAACCGCTGTTCGGAACGTAAGTATTCACCAAGAAAAATTTGTCGTACTCTGCTGTAATAACTCTTCCTTCCTGGTCGTGCTCTTCAATGCCCAATCCGAAAGTAACGCTCAAAGGTTTTTCTTTTGAGATTAAAGCAGTGCCGCTATAACCGGGACGTACAGCAGAACTCGAGTAAATGTGATATCCGGAAATGTTTTGCAATGCCTCTTGAACCTGCGCGTCGTTTGCTTTCGTTTCCTGCAAGCAAAGGACATCTGGATTCATGATTTGAAAATCTTCAAAGAAGGTTTTCTTCGTGATAGCACGAACGCCGTTTACGTTGAATGAAATAATTTTCATATTGAATTACATGTTTCTTCTGTACTGTCCGCCAACGTTGAAAAGGGTAGATGTGATTTGTCCAAGCGAACAATACTTCACCGATTCCATTAATCGCTCGAACAAGTTTCCTTGTGTGATTGCTATTTTTTGAAGTTCAATTAATTCTTCCGCCGCTTTTGCTTCGAATCCTTTTTGAAGATTCGTCACAGTTTGAATCTGCATTTCTTTTTCTTCTTCAGTAGCGCGAATGATTTCTTTCGGAAGGATAGTCGGTGAGCCTTTTGAAGACAAGAACGTGTTCACTCCAATAATTGGAAATTCGCCCGTGTGCTTCAAGGTTTCGTAATACAAACTTTCTTCTTGAATCTTTCCACGTTGATACATGGTCTCCATTGCTCCAAGAACTCCGCCACGCTCTGTGATTCTGTCAAATTCTGCCAACACGGCCTCTTCAACCAGTTCAGTAAGTTCTTCCGTAATGAATGAACCTTGCATTGGGTTTTCGTTTTTCGCTAAGCCCAATTCGCGATTAATAATCAACTGAATGGCCATCGCTCTGCGAACACTTTCTTCCGTCGGAGTGGTTATAGCCTCGTCATAAGCATTCGTGTGTAAGCTGTTGCAATTGTCATAGATAGCATACAATGCTTGAAGTGTTGTACGAATATCGTTGAAGTCAATTTCTTGCGCATGCAAACTTCTTCCTGAAGTTTGAATGTGATACTTCAACATCTGGGCGCGAGGGTTCGCACCGTATTTCTTCGCCATGGCTTTCGCCCAAATACGACGAGCCACTCTTCCAATTACGGCATACTCCGGATCAATTCCATTGCTGAAGAAGAACGACAAGTTCGGTCCGAACTCGTTAATGTCCATTCCTCTGCTGAGGTAATATTCAACATAGGTAAATCCGTTCGCTAATGTGAACGCCAATTGCGTAATCGGATTCGCGCCGGCCTCTGCAATGTGGTATCCAGAGATAGAGACACTGTAGAAATTTCTTACTTTATGTTGAATGAAGTACGACTGCACGTCGCCCATTAAGCGCAATGCAAATTCAGTAGAGAAGATACACGTGTTCTGCGCCTGGTCTTCTTTCAAGATATCTGCTTGAACGGTACCGCGCACAACGCTTAACGTTTCAACTTTTATTTTTTCGTAAACGGAAGCCTCTAAAACTTCGTCTCCTGTACATCCAAGAAGCATTAATCCAAGTCCGTTGTTTCCTTCCGGAAGTGGACCTTGATAAGTAGGACGCGTCAAACCTTTTGCATCCCATTTCGCTTTCAGCACCGCTTCAACCTTCGCTTCTAATTTGTTTTCACGAATGTATTTTTCGCAGGCTTGATCAATGGCAGCATTCATGAAGAAGGCCAGGAGCATAGGCGCCGGACCGTTGATGGTCATGGAAACCGAAGTCTTCGGATCAGATAAATCGAAGCCGCTGTATAATTTTTTCGCGTCGTCTAAGCAACAAATGCTCACGCCTGAGTTTCCTACTTTTCCGAAAATATCTGGACGATATCCAGGATCGTTTCCATAAAGAGTAACACTATCAAACGCAGTAGACAAGCGCTTTGCAGGCATGCCCAAACTTACGTAGTGGAAACGACGGTTGGTTCTTTCCGGTCCGCCTTCACCCGCGAACATGCGCGTTGGATCTTCGCCTTCGCGTTTGAAAGGGAAGAGACCTGCGGTGTATGGGAACTCTCCCGGTACATTTTCTTGAAGTGACCATTTAACAATGTCTCCCCACGATTTATATTTCGGAAGAGCTACTTTCGGAATGCGAGAATGTGAAAGCGATCGGGTAGAGGCTTCCATTTGAATTTCTTTGTCGCGTACTTTAAAAGTAAAGATGTCTCCGCTGTACGAAGCTTTCTTCGCTTCCCAATTTTGAAGAAGGTTCCAAAGGTGTGGATCAAAATCCATTTTAATGCGATCGAACGATGCTTCCAAATGTTTGATTGAAATTTCATTGTTCTCGTTGTTCTCTGCTTCGCGAAGCGCATTCAGCGCGATGTTCAGTCCGTATAATTTTTCTGCGATCTCTGATTGCTTGTTCACCCAAGCGTCGTAGGCGCGATTGGTTTCAGCAATTTCGGAGAGGTAGCGTGTTCTGTTTGGTGGAATGATATACACCTTCTCGCTTTGCTCGGCGGTGAGTTCAAACGTTGTTTGAAATTTAGCTTGTGTCTTTTCATTCAGTTTGTCAATGATCATGCGGAACAAGCTATTCGTTCCCGGATCGTTGAATTGCGAAGCAATGGTTCCAACAACAGGAAGGCTATCTTCTGGCGCATCCCACAGTTGGTGGTTGCGAATGTATTGCTTGCGCACATCGCGAAGCGCATCTAACGCACCGCGTTTGTCGAACTTGTTAATCGCAACCACATCGGCGAAATCGAGCATGTCGATCTTCTCCAATTGACTGGCTGCGCCGAATTCCGGAGTCATGATGTACAATGCGACATCGCTGTGATCCATGATCTCCGTATCGCTTTGCCCAATGCCGCTCGTCTCTAAAATGATGAGATCGAATCCGGCAACTTTCAACACGTTAACTGCTTCGGCTACGTGCTTTGAAAGCGCCAAATTGCTTTGACGTGTTGCAAGCGATCGCATGTAGACGCGGTCGTTTTTAATGGCGTTCATTCGTATGCGATCGCCGAGTAATGCACCGCCGGTCTTTCTTTTCGAAGGGTCAACGGATATAATGCCGATGTGCTGATCAGGAAAATCTAAAAGGAATCTTCGCACGAGTTCGTCGACCATGCTCGATTTTCCTGAGCCTCCTGTTCCAGTAATTCCTAAAACAGGTGTTTGAGAAAGCTTCGCTTTGTCATGCAGCTCAGCAATGAATGCGCTGTGCTCTTCAGGGAAATTCTCAGCCGCAGAAATGACTTGCGCAAGGCATGCGTCTTTCTTCGATGAAATATCTTCTAAACTATAATGCAACGTTTTTCCAGTTGGAAAATCACATTTCTCAACCAAGTCGTTGATCATACCCTGAAGTCCCATGGCACGTCCATCATCTGGATGATAAATTTTCGTGATCCCGTAATCCTGCAATTCCGCAATTTCCTCAGGAAGAATGGTTCCACCGCCGCCACCGAAAATCTTAATGTGTCCGCAGCCTTTTTCCTTCAATAAATCAAACATGTATTTGAAGTATTCCGTGTGACCGCCTTGATAACTGGTCATGGCAATGGCTTGGGCGTCCTCTTGAATGGCAGTATTTACAACCTCTTCAACGCTTCTGTCGTGTCCCAAGTGAATAACCTCACATCCGGTCGATTGAATAATTCTGCGCATGATATTAATGGCGGCATCGTGTCCATCGAATAGGGATGCTGCTGTTACAATGCGAATCTTGTTTTTTGGAGTATATGGAATGGCTTCTTGCATAGTTCTAAAATAGTGTCGCGAATTTACGAAGAGCGCGGCGAAAAGTTAGATTTTATCAAGGGTTAGTTTATGTTACCGTATTGTTAAGGCCTTAAAGATAGATTCACTTTTATTTAACGCAGACGAAATCTAACCCATACAAGAATCGGATTTCTTTGTTTCATGCAAGAAGATCCAAAATTACCTTACGTTCCTCAGGGTTTGGAAAGTGATTTCGCCCATTTTTCAAGAGCACTCGCACACCCTGCTCGAGTGACTATTTTATTGGAGTTGATGAAAAACAATGGAGTCGTTGAGGGGCGCGTGGTTGAAGTACCTGGAATGTCTCCGTCTACTGTGATACAGCATCTTAGAGAAATGAAGAAAAGCAGCATCATCGATGGGCGCATTTTTGGAATGAGATCGAAGTATTGGATTTCTAAAGAGGCAGTGGAATTTTTTCAGAAAACTTCAAATGACTTCTTCTCAACGTTCGAAACATTGGCTTAACAAATAACGTCGAATGTTAACTCTAAGATAATTCACTTTTTATTTCTAATCAACCTTGCTGCATTTGTTTCGCAGTCATGAAATTGAATGATCAAATGAAAAAAAAATCAATCCTGTTTTTGTTTTTTTTGTCGTGCTTGTCTGTCGGCGCACAGACTATTATTAAAGGAACTGTTCTAAATTCTTCAGCTGAACCAGTTGTAGGGGCAATCATTATTGTTGAAGGAACCTCATACGGAGCTGCTTCGAATGCGTTCGGTGAATACAACATTGACGTTAAGAATGGGGGAAACTACACCATTGAGGTAAAAGCTATTTCTTATGCGACTCAAAAGATTTCTGGAATTGAAGTCGCTTCAGGAAAGGAAATAAAGGCAGATATTGTTCTTCAATCAGAATCATTCATGGTTGGTGGAGGAGTGGAAATTAAAGATTTCCGCAAGACCAGCACAGAAGCTGCCGTTATTATGGAAATGCGCGAGGCGAAAGGTGTGGTAAGTGGAGTAGGAGCTGTTCAAATTCAAAAAGGACAAGATAGAAATGCTTCGGAAGTAGCAAGAAGAATTCCTGGGGTAACCATTATTGACAATCGTTTCGTTATGGTTCGCGGATTGACTGAGCGTTACAATGCGGTAATGATGAATGGAATTCTTGTTCCTTCATTGGAGCCAGATGTTCGCTCTTTTTCATTCGACCTTATTCCGAGTCAAGCGATTGATCGTTTCTTAATTTTCAAATCACCTTCTCCAGATCTTCCTGGTGAATTTGCGGGTGGGGCTATTAATGTTTACACCAAGAATTTTCCTGATTACAAAACATCTTTGGATGTGAGTATGGCCACGAACTATCGTTCGAATACAACAGGACAGGAATTTTTGAGCAATGTGAATTCAGGTTCTGAAGCACTAGGTTTCGACAATGGAACACGTGACTTACCATCGGATTTTCCAAGTAATGTGCGTAATGCGACAACTGAAGCAGAGCGCAGAGCGTTGAGCTTAGCATTGCCGAACTCATGGGGATATGAGTCTGGAACTGCTTTGCCAGACCGTC
>JBIKZA010000090.1:0-5612 GCA_044354975.1 Flavobacteriales bacterium | reverse complement strand
TTCTTCAGTTCGTCTATGCGTAACACATGAACGTACCAGGCTTTCTCTTTGTCTATTGCGTTTTCAAGCAAGGGCGAAAAGAATAGGAGTTTTAATCCAAATGAAACAAAGGAAATTACAAGAGCAATGCGATTGAATTTCAATTTATTTTCCGAAGAGAGAAACGAATAGAGGTACAACGAAAGAAAGATGAAAACGAAAGGCATTGCGAGGAAAAATCTTCCACCCGAAAAGAAAATTGAATAGCCGCTTTCTTTTGTTTTTTCCATGAAGAGCGATCCTAAGATGGCCATAAGAACAAAAGCAATGCTCCAGGCTTCGAGCTGTTTGTTTTTCTTCCACAATAAAATAAAGGCAACTGGAAGCAAGAGCACGCTTATAAATCCGAAGCGCCAGAAAAGCGGAGAAACTTGATCGAAATAATTGTTGAAGCGACAGATGGTTTCAACAAAGCTTGCCCAACTGAGTTTCACGCTGGGCGCAACGTGAATGAGGAGTTCAGGGTGTTCCGAATAGAATAAAGCGTTGAAGTAAAAAGGAAGAAGTCCGACTACAAAACCAACTCCGAAGAACAGCGCTGCGCGTAAAATGAATTTCTTGTTCCATTGAATGCTTGGAATGATAAGCGGAAGGAGCAAGGCGCTGTTCAAATTTCCGTAGAGACCCCAGCCAATAAAAAGTCCTGCGAAAACCAGTGAGAGATTGGTTCGGAAATATTTCCAACAGAATAATCCAAGACTTACAAAAAAGATTCCTCCCACGAATCCGCGGGGAATGGATGTAAGCAAGCTGTATTCCAGCGGAAGCATGAGGCAAACCATAAGCGGAATAAGTGCGGATTGGGCAGATTGTTTTTGCTTGAAATAAAACGCTAAAAGGAAAAATGGAGTGGTGGAAAGTATCAGTGTTGCAAGTGGAAGTGCAGCGTAAACTGGAAATCCTATTTTCATGAAAGACACGGCCAGCAAGGGTTCTATGTTCGGGCCGTAGCTTTGTCCGTAGAAGCAAGGTCCGTGAAAAATTCCATTTGACAGATCAGTAGCCACTTGCCACAAGAGCGTTTGATCGCTGTCTGTGTATTGAATGGAAAAGAAGAAAAAAACAAGCAGTTTCTCTACGAGCACCATGGCTGAAAGCGCGTAAAAGAGTCTGTTGTATTGCTGTTGATTCATGGTTAAATGTCCACAAAGGATAAATGCTTGCACAAGTTATTATATTTTCGTGAGGAATGTCGAAACTAGAAAATGATATTTCTTTTTTAAAGGGTGTTGGACCTGCGCGCGCCGATCAATTTCGCATGGAATTGGGTATTCGCACGTGGGAAGATTTGCTCATGCATTATCCGTTTCGGTATGTCGACAAGAGTCAGTTTCAGAAGGTGCGCGATGTTAAGTCAGATGCTGTTGCCGTTCAGTTGCAAGGAACAATTGTGCGTTTAACGGAAATGGGCGAGGCGCGCGCCAAGCGCTTGATCGGAATCTTTCAAGACGAGACAGGTACCATGGAGTTGGTGTGGTTCAAAGGCGCACGTTGGTTTAAGAGCAGTTTGCCTTTGAACAAGCCTTGTTTGGTGTATGGAAAACCAACCGAGTTCAAAGGGAAATTCAACATTGCTCATCCAGAAGTGGAAGAGATTGAATCTTCACGCATCGCAGCTGGTGTG
This sequence comes from Flavobacteriales bacterium, assembly GCA_044354975.1. GTDB lineage: Bacteria > Bacteroidota > Bacteroidia > Flavobacteriales_D > Sanyastnellaceae > CAIZGX01. Next base: position 3,949 of record JBIKZA010000090.1, on the reverse strand, counting down.
GGTTTGAAGCCTGTATACAGTACGACTGAGAAAATGTCGAACAGAGGCCTGAACAGCAACGTGATTGGAAAACTAACGCTGCAGTTGTGCGAAGAAGTTCGACATGAAATTCCGGAAGTGTTGCCGCAGGAATTGATTCAACAATACAAATTAATTTCTCGCGCGGAAGCGTTGGTGCAATTGCATGCGCCTGCGAATGCAGAGAAGTTGGAGCAGGCGAGAAGACGATTAAAGTTTGAAGAATTGTTTTTCCTTCAATTGCAATTGTTGCAAACGAAGTTGGCGGGCACGGTGGAGCAGCGTGGAGTGGTGTTCGAGAAAGTTGGAGAACTCTTCAATTCATTTTATAAAAAGCATTTGCCGTTTGAATTAACCGGTGCGCAGAAGCGTGTGGTGAAAGAGATTCGTAACGATGTTATGAAGGGCTTTCACATGAACCGATTGGTTCAAGGCGATGTTGGAAGTGGGAAGACCATTGTTGCGCTCATGGCAATTTTATTGGCCATAGACAACGGCTATCAGGCTTGTCTAATGGCGCCGACAGAGATTTTAGCGAATCAGCATTTTGAAGGAATCTCGCAATTGCTCGAGCCGTTGGGTGTTCGTGTTGAATTGCTCACCGGATCGGTGAAGAAGAAGAATCGTGTTCCGATAATGGAAGATTTGAAGAATGGTGAATTGAAGTTCATCATTGGCACGCACGCGTTAATTGAGCCTGTGGTTGAGTTCGCGAATTTGGGATTGGTGGTTATCGATGAGCAACATCGGTTCGGTGTTGCGCAACGCGCGGCCTTGTGGAAGAAGGCTACCTTGCCTCCGCATATTTTAGTCATGACCGCAACGCCCATTCCGCGTACGTTGGCTATGACGGTTTACGGCGATTTAGATGTGAGCATTATCGATGAGCTTCCTCCAGGAAGAAAGCCGGTGAATACGCAGTGGCATACCGATGCTTATCGGTTGATGTTGTTTGAATTCATTCGTCAGGAAATAGCGTTGGGCCGACAGGTCTATGTGGTTTATCCGATGATTGAAGAGAGCGAGAAGATGGATTACAAAGATTTGTTCGACGGATACGAAAGTATGTCGCGAGCTTTCCCATCTCCGAAGTATTTCATATCCATTGTTCATGGAAGAATGAAGGCTGAAGATCGCGATTTCGAGATGAAGCAATTCATTGAGAAGAAGACGCAGATTATGGTGGCTACTACGGTAATTGAAGTAGGAGTGAACGTCCCGAATGCAAGTGTCATGGTCATAGAGAGCGCTGAGCGTTTTGGCCTGTCGCAATTGCACCAGTTGCGCGGTAGGGTAGGGCGTGGAGCAGATCAAAGTTATTGTGTTCTTATGACAGGACATAAGTTAAGCGACGACACGAAGTTGCGCATGGAAACGATGGTTCGCACGACTGACGGATTTGAAATTGCTGAAGTCGATTTACGCTTGCGTGGGCCGGGTGATTTGGCGGGCACGGCGCAGAGCGGTGTTTTGCAATTGCGCATCGCGGACATGGTGAAAGATCAGCAGATGATGGCAGCAGCGCGCAACATAGCGAACGAATGGCTTTCCGAAGATCCGCAGTTGACCACTGACAAGAGCACTCCTATTCGTGAGGAGTTGTTGCGGTTGAAAAGGAAGAAGAGTGATTGGAGTGGGATTTCTTAACGCAACGGAGTTGCGATGACCACTGCGTGGATGACACACTTCGTGTGATGACCACTGTGTGGATGACACACTTCGTGCGATGACCACTTCGTGGATGACCGTTCCGGATGACACTCTGTGATGACCTTCTTCGAAGGATGACACTTCGTGATGACCTTCTTCGAAGGATGACACTTCGTGATGACCGCTTCGCGGATTATTCCAACAACGAAGTTCCAATTATGCAATAGGAATTACGCAGTAGGAATAAAATCTTCGATTTTCCAATTACGAAGTTCATGTAACTTCGTTGCGCATTGAACTTTTCAATGAGCGTTATGTTTTCAATAAAATTCCTTTTGCATGCAAAAGTCTGGTTACGTTTTTAAACCTTTTGAAGAACCCAATCTTACTCCGTTCGAGAGACTGTTCGATGTGTTCAGTGAACTCATTACGCATACCTCCGGAGATGTAGATGAGGCGTTGGAGTGGTTGGAAGAGATCGATAAGGAGTACAAGCTTACCACCGACGACTATACCATGGAAGATTTTGTGGAAGACTTGAAGAAGAAGGGTTATCTGAAAGAAGAGATTCTTCCAGACGGACAAGGACAAATGGCCATTACCGCAAAGACAGAACGTGCCCTTCGCAAAAACGCCATGGATCAGATCTTCGGGAAGATTCGCAAGAGCGGTGCTGGAAATCACAAGAGCAAGAAAAGCGGACAAGGCGATGAGGCAACTGGAGAGTTTCGAAGCTTTCAATTCGGAGATTCATTCGAAAATATTTCGGTGACCGAAAGTTTGAAGAACGCACAAATCAACAACGGCGTCGGCGATTTCAAATTAACCGAACAAGATTTGGTGGTGGAAGACACACACCACAAATCGCAAATGAGCACGGTGCTCATGATAGACATTAGTCACAGCATGATCCTCTACGGAGAAGACCGAATCACTCCCGCGAAGAAGGTGGCTATGGCATTGGCAGAACTCATTACCACTTCATATCCGAAAGACACACTGGATGTGATTGTCTTCGGAGACGATGCTTGGCCCATAAAAATCAAAGACCTTCCATATCTAAATGTGGGTCCTTATCACACGAATACCGTTGCCGGCTTGGAACTGGCCATGGACATTCTTCGAAGAAAAAGAAATACAAACAAGCAGATCTTCATGATCACCGACGGAAAGCCGAGCTGCCTTCGCTTGCCCGACGGACAATACTACAAGAACAGTAACGGATTAGATGAGCATATTGTTGAACGCTGCTACACCATGGCGGCACAGGCCCGTAAGATGCACATTCCCATTACAACCTTCATGATTGCGCAAGATCCGTATCTGCAATCGTTCGTGGAAGAGTTCACGAAGTCGAACAAGGGCAAAGCATTTTATACAGGATTGAAAGGTTTGGGTGAAATGATTTTTCACGATTACGAAACGAATAGAAAAAAACGAATTAATTAATAAATGAATACTTCAATCACAACATTCGGCGCATTGAAAGCGTCGGGATATATTTCGAAAAGTATAAAAAACGAGTTGCGCGATAACCTCATCGTTTCCATTCAAGAAGGAAAAAATACTTTTCCTGGAATGCATGGATACGAGGAAACCGTGATTCCACAATTGGAACGCGCCATTTTATCGAAGCACAACATTAATCTCTTGGGCCTACGCGGACAAGGGAAAACACGCATTGCGCGTCTCATGATAAACTTGTTAGATGAATACATTCCTGTGGTAGCTGGAAGTGAAATGAACGACGATCCGTTCCATCCGATTAGCAGATACGCGCGTGATCTCATGGAAGAGAAAGGTGATGATACCCCTATTACTTGGCTTCATCGCTCGGAACGTTTTTTCGAAAAGTTGGCAACACCCGATGTGACCATTGCCGATTTAATTGGAGACATTGATCCGATTAAAGCTTCCAACTTGAAATTGAGTTACGCCGATGAACGCGTGATTCATTTCGGAATGATTCCAAGAGCAAACAGATGTCTTTTCGTGATTAACGAATTGCCCGATTTGCAAGCGCGAATTCAAGTAGCGCTTTTCAACATTTTGGAAGAAGGAGATGTGCAGATTCGCGGATTTAAATTACGCCTTCCGCTCGATTTGCAGTTTGTCTTCACCGCGAATCCGGAAGACTACACCAATCGTGGAAGCATTGTTACTCCGCTGAAAGACCGCATTGGCTCTCAGATTTTAACGCACTATTCAGCAGATATTCAAACAGCAAAGAAAATTACGAAGCAAGAATCCGAGAAGTTGGAAGACCGCATATGCAAAGTTC
>JBIKZA010000051.1:0-18237 GCA_044354975.1 Flavobacteriales bacterium | reverse complement strand
GGTTATGCTCGACAAAACTCTATCAATAAATTCTGCGGTGTCCTTTCCAGGCTTGATTCCTGGTACGAAATTGCCATTTCTTTTCAAGTCATCTGCAATCTGATTTGGATTGGTTACGATGGCTGTATAGAAGAAGGTAAATAAAATAATCATTACCATTAACAACATGTTATACCCAACACCTTGAAAGTTTGTTAACGAAGCCAATACCTTGTTGTTTTGAAACATTTCAGTATTGCTTAAGTACAACGGGACAAACATTATTGCTTGAGCAAAGATGATTGGCATTACTCCAGCTGCGTTCACACGCAAGGGAATGTAACTTCTCGCACCTTCACCTTGTGGAAGATGACTTCCACCGGCAGCCATTTTAGCCATTTGTACAGGAATTCTGCGAACTGCTTGAATGATTGCTACTGTTCCTCCGATTACAATAACCATTACAGCTATTTCAATTAAGAAGAAAAATGCTGTTTGCTGACTAAACTCTTGAGCAAAGGCTCCAGGAATATCGGATAAGATACCAGTCATGATTATCAGTGACGTTCCGTTTCCAATTCCTTTGTCGGTAATCTTCTCACCCAACCACATTACAAAGAGCGTAGAGCTCGTTAAAATAATGATTGAAGTAACCATCCACATGGGGCTATTAGCGTGAGCGTCTGCAGGAACATACTGAGCCAAATAACCCGGGGCCTGAACCATAGCAATACCTATGGTTAGAAAACGTGTCCACTGATTTATTTTACGGCGTCCGCTTTCACCTTCGCGTTGTAATTTTTGCACTGTAGGAACAGCAAGTCCCAACAATTGAATTACAATGCTAGCTGAGATATAAGGCATAACACCTAGAGCAAAAATCGAAGCTCTATTGAATGCTCCACCTGTGAAAAGCCCTAAAAAGTCTGCGATTGAACCTGATCCAGCCGCGCTAGTGTCTTGCATTTTCACTGCATCTATTCCAGGAAGAAGGACATATGATCCAATTCTGTACACCAAAAGTATTCCTAAGGTGAAAAGAATTTTCTTACGAAGTTCCTCGTGATTCCAGATGTTTCTTATGGAAGAAAAAAACTTTTTCATATAGTGTTCGCTGTTCCGCCCATTGCTTCAATCGCCGCTTTAGCAGTGGCTGTGAATGCGTGTGCTGTCACATTTAACTTTCCTTTTAATTCACCGCGACCCATTACTTTTATAAGTGTCTTCTTGCTACAAATTCCATTTGCTACAAGTGTTTGAAAAGTAACCTCAGTCAAGTTGTGTTTGTCAACAAGTAACTGCAAGGTGTCAAGGTTTATCCCTTTGTATTCAACGCGATTTAGGCTTTTGAATCCAAATTTCGGCAAACGTCTTTGAAGAGGCATTTGACCACCTTCGAAACCAATTTTGCGCTTGCTACCAGAGCGTGATCCTGCTCCCTTGTGTCCACGTGTAGAAGTTCCACCGTGTCCAGAACCTTCACCACGACCGACGCGCTTTCTGTCCTTAATAGAACCTTCAGCTGGCTTTAAGTTATTCAATTTCATCTCTTCTAATCGTTATTTGTATTCCACTTTTACAAGGTGACTCACAGCGCGAATCATACCTACAATATTCGGTGTCAATTCTTTTTCTACTGACACATTTAATTTCTTAATACCCAAAGCTTCGATTGTAGCCTTTTGACGTTTTGGACGATCAATAGCACTTTTAACTTGGGTGATAACAACTTTAGCCATAATGGTCTGGATTATCCGTTAAAAACTTTATCTAAATTAATTCCGCGAATACGCGCAACTTCTTGTGGTGTTCTTAGAGCTGCAAGCGCTTGAACAGTAGCTTTCACTACGTTGTGTGGGTTTGAAGAACCTTTTGACTTAGCCAAAACGTCTTTTACTCCAGCTGATTCAAGTACTGCACGCATTGCACCTCCGGCGATAACTCCAGTTCCCAATGAAGCAGGCTTCAAGAAAACACGAGCACCACCAAACTTGCCTGCAATCTCGTGAGGAATTGTACCTCTGTGGATTGGAACACGCACAAGACTTTTCTTAGCATCTTCAATTGCCTTGGTAACCGCTTCAGCAACTTCTTTGGACTTACCCAAACCGTGACCTACTACTCCGTTTTCATTACCTACAACAACAATCGCTGCGAAACCAAATGTTCTTCCACCTTTGGTAACTTTAGTAACACGATTTACGCTTACTAAACGATCTTTTAATTCTGTTTCGCTAGCGCGAACTACTTTTCCTTCTAGCATCTGTATTAAAATTTAAGTCCGGCTTCGCGAGCTGCTTCAGCCAAAGATTTTACACGTCCATGATACAAGTATCCACCGCGGTCAAAAACCACTTCTTCAATACCTGCTGCTTTCGCTCTTTCAGCAATTGTTTTGCCTATGATTCGCGCTTGCTCATTTTTAGCAATGTTTTGCGCTTCCTTCATAATGTTGGATGAAGCAGACGCAAGAGTTACCCCCTGGTTGTCATCTATGATTTGAGCATAAATTTGTTTGTTACTGCGGAACACACTTAAGCGTGGTTTCACATCAGTACCTTTCACTCTAGCACGTATGCGAGTGCGTATTTTAGCTCTACGAGAATCTTTTGAAAATGCCATTGTATTATCAATTATTTAGCTGCTGACTTACCCGCTTTCTTGCGAACAAATTCACCAACGTAACGAACACCTTTTCCTTTATATGGCTCCGGAGTACGAAGCGAACGAATTTTAGCTGCAACTTGACCAATCAGTTGTTTATCGTATGACTCTAGAGAAATCTGAGGATTCTCCCCTTTTTCTGCTTTCGCCGACACTTTAATTTCCGATGGAAGTTCAAAAACAATTGGGTGGCTATATCCTAATGTCAAGTTCAATTTTTGACCTTCAACATTTGCACGGTAACCAACACCGATCATTTCTAAATCTTTCTTCCAGCCCGTACTTACACCAACAATCATGTTGTTGATGAGTGAGCGGTATAATCCGTGCTTTGCACGAACATCCTTATGGTCGCTAGAGCGAGTGCAAAGAATCTCTGTTTCGCCAATTTCAATTGTAATTGAAGAATCAACATCTTGAGACAATTCACCTTTTGGCCCCTTCACCTTTACTAAGCCATTCTCCACAGTAACGTTAACGTCCTTGGGCAATGGAATTGGGTTTTTACCTATTCTTGACATGGGTCAATTTTTTTCTAGTTCTTAATATACGAAACACAAAACTTCTCCACCTACTTTCTCTTGACGGGCTTTCTTATCTGTCATTACCCCTTTCGAAGTAGACATAACCGCAATTCCGAGTCCGTTTAATACACGTGGCAACTCATCTGCGCCAGCATATTTACGGTGTCCTGGAGAGGATATTCTATCGATTTTAGCGATTGCCGGTTGTTTTGATTTGAAATCGTATTTTAAAGCGATTTTAATCACACCCGGTGCACCATCTTCGAATTTGAAATTCAAGATATATCCCGACTCGTGAAGGATTTTTGTAATTTCCTTCTTCAAATTGCTAGCAGGAATCTCAACCACCTTATGGCGAGCCTTCTGCGCGTTTCGAATTCGAGTTAAATAATCTGCTATTTGATCAGTAACCATGTTCTTCTTTTCTTAATTATTACCAACTTGCTTTTTTAACACCTGGGATCAATCCGTTCAGAGCCAATTCACGGAATTGGTTACGACATAATCCGAATTGACGCATATACCCTCTTGGCTTACCGGTCAACATGCAGCGATTGTGAACACGCACAGCGCTACTGTTTTTCGGAAGTTTTTGAAGTGCATCCCAATCACCTGCTGCTTTAAGCTCTGCTCGCTTCGTAGCATATTTTTCAACCAATGCGATGCGTTTACGCTCGCGGGCTTTCATTGATTCTTTTGCCATTCTTTCTAATCTTATTATTTTACGAAAGGAAATCCAAATTCTTCAAGAAGAGCTTTTGCCTCTTCGTTTGTTTTAGCATTCGTAACGAACGTGATGTCCATTCCGTTGATTGCTTTTACTTTCTCCAAATCAATCTCTGGGAAAATGATTTGCTCTTTCACTCCGAAGGTGAAATTTCCACGTCCGTCAAATCCTGAAGACTTAACACCACGGAAGTCACGAGTTCTTGGAAGAGCGACAGCGATCAAACGGTCTAAGAATTCATACATGGTGTTTCCACGCAATGTAACTCTTGCTCCGATTGGAACGCCTTTACGCAATTTGAAGTTAGAGATATCCTTTGTAGAGAAAGTAGCCACCGCGCGTTGACCGCTAATTAGTGTCATCTCATCTACAGCCGCATCTACTAGTTTCTTATCTGCAGTAGCCTTACCAATACCTTGGTTTAAGCAAATCTTCGTGATGCAAGGAACTTGCATATTTGAAGAGTATTCAAAACGCTTCTGAAGATTATCTTTAATTTCAGACTCGTACTTTGACTTTAATCTTGGTTGATAGTTCATTTGATAACCTCCCCTGATTTTTTAGAGATTCTTACTAACTTTCCTTCTTCATTGCGGGCTTTTCCAACACGTGTTGCATTGCCAGCAGCATCAATTAACATAACGTTGCTAATGTGCATGGCCGCTTCGCGTTTTTCAATTCCGCCTTGAGGATTTTGAGCAGAGGGCTTACGGTGACGGGAAATCATGTTTACCCCTTCAACAGTAACTCTGTCTTTGTCGCGATCTACTACAATCACAAGTCCTTTTTCACCTTTGTGATTACCAGTAGTTACCACTACTGTATCGCCTTTTTTTATTTTGAGTCGCTTGAACATCTCGCTATCTATTTACTTCGTTTATAGTACTTCAGGAGCTAAAGAAACAATTTTCATGTAGTCTTTCTCGCGCAATTCACGGGCCACTGGGCCGAAAATACGGGTTCCTCTCATTTCACCTTGTGCATTCAACAACACTACTGCGTTGTCATCGAAACGAATGTAGCTACCATCTGCGCGACGAACTTCTTTCTTCGTACGAACAATAACTGCTTTCGAAACAACACCTTTTTTTACATTGCCGCTAGGCATCGCATCTTTCACAGTAACGACAACTTGGTCACCTACTGATGCATATCGACGGCGGGTACCACCCAACACGCGTATTACGAGCACTTCTTTTGCTCCGCTGTTGTCTGCAACCTTTAATCTAGATTCGGTCTGTATCATATCCTTCTAATCTTTATTCGATTATTTCGCTTTTTCAATTACCTCAACCATTCTCCAGCGCTTAAGCTTACTTATTGGTCGTGTTTCCATGATTTTCACCACGTCACCTATTCCGCATTCTCCGGTTTCATCGTGAGCCATGAATTTCCTCGTTTGCTTCACAAATTTTCCGTACTTCGGGTGCATGATTTTAATTTCAACTGCAACCACGATGCTCTTGTCCATCTTGTTAGATGTAACAGTACCGGTTCTTTCTTTTCTTAGATTCCTTTCCATTGCTTGAGTAGGGTTAACGGTTGTTTTTCATTTCATTCATAACCGTGTGAATTCGCGCAATTTCGCGGCGTTTCCCACGCAAAACCATTGGGTTTTCTGTTCCTGCTACTGTGTGGTTAAACGACATTTTCGCAAGTTCTGCTTTTTTCTCCATGACTTGAGCATTTAAGTCTTCAATGGTCATGTTTCTGTAGTCTGATGCTTTCATGTTCTTATTCGGTATAATCTGGACGAACAATAAATTTAGTGCGGCAAGGTAATTTTTGTGCCGCCAATCTTAGGGCCTCTTGTGCGGTTTCCAAAGAAACTCCTTCTGCTTCGAAAAGGATTCTACCCGGTTTAACTACTGCTACCCAATGGTCTGGAGCTCCTTTACCTTTACCCATACGTACCTCGGCTGGCTTGGCTGTGATAGGCTTATCTGGAAAAATACGGATCCACACCTTACCCTCACGCTTCATGAAACGTGTCAAAGCGACACGTGCCGCTTCTAGTTGACGTGATGTGATGAATCCCTCATCCATGGTTTTGATAGCAAAGCTACCGAAAGCCAATTGTGATCCTCTGTAGGCAATTCCTTTGATCTTGCCTTTCTGCTGCTTTCTATATTTGGTCCTTTTGGGCTGTAACATAATCGTAATGTTTTAATATTATCTTCTTCCTCCGCGGCGATCGTTTCCACCACCACCGGCGTTAGCTGGGCGCTTTTGTTGTTGAGCAGCTTGTCCGAAGTTTGGAGAAAGATCACGCTTTCCGAAAACTTCACCACGACAAATCCACACTTTCAAACCAATACGACCGTAGCTAGTGTGAGCTTCTGCATTATGGTAATCGATATCTGCGCGAAGTGTATGCAAAGGAGTACGTCCTTCTTTGTAGGTTTCGCTTCTCGCAATCTCAGCACCGTTTACACGACCAGAGATTGTTACTTTGATACCTTCTGCACCCAACTTCATTGCTGAACTGATAGCCATTTTGGTTGCTCTTCTGTAAGAGATACGTCCCTCAATCTGACGACAGATACCTTCAGCTACTAAACGAGCATCGATTTCTGGACGTTTGATTTCAAAGATGTTGATTTGGGCGTCCTTTCCAGTAAGCTTTTTCAATTCTTCTTTCAACTTATCTACTTCAGAACCTTGTTTTCCGATGATTACACCTGGACGAGCTGTGTTGATAGTAACCGTTACTAACTTAAGCGTTCGCTCGATAATAATTTTCGATACAGACGCTTTCTTCAAACGCGCCATCAAGTATTTGCGGATTTTATCGTCTTCAACGATTTTCTCTCCGTAGCTTTTTCCACCAAACCAATTGCTGTCCCATCCTTTGATGAAACCTAAACGGAGGCCTATTGGATTACACTTTTGTCCCATTTCTTTTGTCTCTTTTAATTATTTTTTATCGAGAATGATTGTCACGTGGTTGCTTCGCTTACGTATGCGGTGAGCTCTACCCTGAGGAGCTGGGCTGATTCTTTTCAAAGTGCGAGAAACGTCTACACGAATTTCTTTCACAATTACATTTGATTCAACAATATCGCTTCCTTCATTTTTAGCCTGCCAGTTTGCGATAGCAGAGCGTAAAAGTTTTTCCAAAGGCATTGCACTTACTGTGCGAGTGAACTTTAAAATATTTAAAGCAGCACCTACTTCTTTTCCACGAATAATGTCTGCAACCAATCGCATTTTACGCGGTGATGTCGGATGATCATTCAATTTAGCGATGGCAGTTTTTTTCATCTGCTCTTTTATCGCATTGGCCATTTCTCTTTTGCGAGCTCCCATAGTTTTGTTGTGTTTATCGGGATTGTTCGTTATTTTCTATTTCCACCGTGTCCACGGAAGGTGCGTGTTGGAGAAAACTCTCCTAGTTTGTGTCCAACCATGTTCTCTGTAACATATACAGGAATGAATTGCTTACCATTGTGCACTGCAAACGTCAAACCAACAAACTGGGGTGTGATGGTTGAAGCACGGCTCCATGTTTTGATAACGCCTTTTTTCGCGTTTTCTTGGGCATCGTCTACGCGCATTTGAAGCTTGTAGTGTACAAAAGGTGGTTTTTTTAGTGACCTAGCCATTTCTCAATTATTTCTTTCTACGTTCAATGATAAATTTACTTGACGGCTTCTTGCTTTTGCGCGTCTTTAATCCTTTAGCAGGCGTTCCTTTGCGTGATCTTGGGATACCTCCAGACTGACGTCCTTCACCTCCACCCATTGGGTGATCCACAGGATTCATTGCCACACCACGAACACGTGGACGACGACCTAACCAACGGCTTCTTCCTGCCTTACCTGAGCGAGTCAAGTTGTGCTCTCCGTTTGAAACAGTTCCAATCGTAGCAATACATTTCGCTAAAATCTTACGTGTTTCACCTGAAGGAAGAGTGATGATAGCATACTCACCGTCACGAGCACTTAATTGTGCGTATGAACCAGCGCTTCTCGCCATTGACCCACCTTTACCTGGACGCAATTCTATGTTGTGAATTACTGTTCCCAAAGGAATTTCACTCAATGTCATTGCATTTCCCATTTCGGGTGCGCTTCCTGTTCCGCTTGAAAGCTTCATACCAACCGTTAAACCCGCAGGTGAAATGATGTAGCGCTTTTCTCCATCAGCGTATTCCACCAGTGCAATACGTGCTGAACGGTTTGGATCGTATTCGATTGTCATTACAGTACACTCGATACCGTGCTTGTCTCTTTTGAAGTCGATAAGACGGTAGTTACGTTTGTGACCACCACCAATCATGCGCATGGTGCGCTTTCCTTGGTTGTTACGTCCACCAGTCTTCTTTAATGTTACCACTAAAGGCTTGTATGGACGGTCGGTCGTCAACTCTTCGAAAGTGGAGGCCACTTTGAAGCGAGTACCTGGAGTTACCGGATTTAATTTCTTAATGCCCATTTCCTCTTCTGTTAGATGTTAGAATAAAAATCAATTGTCTCACCAGCCGCCAACTTCACGATAGCCTTCTTGTAGCTTGCGCTTCTTCCTGAAACAACTCCTGCCTTCGTGTTACGGTATTTTGTTTTTCCGTCGTAACGAAGGGTGTTGATTTGCATAACTGTCACACCGTAGTTTTTCTCGATCGCTTTTTTGATTTCAATCTTGTTAGCGGTCAGTGCTACCACGAAGCCGTACTTGCCCTGTTTTTCTTGGATTCCGGTCATTTTCTCCGTAACCAATGGTCGAATAAGTATTTCGCTCATGACAGTTATTTTTTAAGAATGTTAGTTACCATTTCGTGTGCGTTGCCTACGAAAACAATTTGATGGCTGCTCATAATGTCATATGTATTCACCATGCTAGCGATTTGCACGTTAGCGCCCTGAATGTTACGTGAGCTCAAATAAAGGCTATCGTTTCTTTCCGGGATAAGGATAAGAGATTTACGACTGTTTAAAGAAAGATTCTTTAATACATTCAAAAATTCACTTGTCTTTGGTTTATCAAAAGATAAAGCATCAACCAACATAATTCCGTTTTCCTTTGCCTTGTAGCTTAAAGCTGAAGCGCGAGCCAAACGAGTTGTGCTTCTGTTCACTTTGATATCGTATGCTCTTGGACGTGGTCCGAATACGCTACCTCCTTGACGGAACAACGGATTCTTTGCACTACCCTTACGAGCACCACCAGTACCTTTTTGCTTGTGTAATTTCTTCGTAGAACCGTGAATCTCACCTCTGTGCTTAGTCTTGTGCGTTCCAGTGCGCTGAGCAGCTAGATAACGTTTTACGTCTAAGTAAATCGCGTGATCATTCGGTTCGATTCCGAATACTTCTGCGTCAAGTTCAACGGAGCTTCCCGTCTTTTGACCTTGTATGTTGAATATATCCAGTTTCATATTACTTAATGATATAGACGGTTGAACCATTGTAGCCTGGGATTGCGCCTTTAACAAGAATCAAATTCTCATCTGCCAATACCTTTAAAACCTCTAAGTTTTGCAGTGTGCGTTGGTTTCCACCTGTTCGACCTGCCATGCGCATTCCCTTGAATACACGTGATGGGTCAGACGACGCTCCTAACGATCCTGGTGCACGTAGACGGTTGTGTTGACCGTGAGTGCTTTCTCCTACTCCACTGAAACCGTGACGTTTTACAACACCTTGGAATCCTTTTCCTTTTGAAGTGCCGATTATATCTACGTTCTCCCCTTCGGTGAATAACTCAGTGATTGTTACAACATCACCTAAATTCATTTCTGTTGAGAAGTCATGGAACTCAGCGATAAATCGCTTTGGAGTCGTTCCAGCTTTTTTGAAGTGACCTTGCATTGGCTTAGAAGTGTTTTTCTCCTTCTTTTCGCCGTATGCTAGCTGAACAGCGGTATAGCCATCCTTTTCCAAGGTTCTTACTTGGGTCACTACACATGGACCAGCTTCTATCACTGTGCATGGGATATTTTTCCCAGCGGCACTGTAGACGCTAGTCATACCGATTTTTTTACCAATTATGCCTGGCATGTGTCTGTGTATTTAATTGTTAAACTTTGATTTCTACTTCCACTCCGCTAGGTAATTCTAGCTTCATCAATGCATCTACAGTCTTCGATGAAGAGCTGTAAATGTCTAACAAACGCTTGTACGAATTCAATTCGAACTGCTCACGCGCTTTCTTGTTCACGTGCGGTGAACGAAGCACTGTGTAAATGCGCTTGTGTGTTGGCAACGGAATTGGTCCGTTTACAACAGCCCCGGTCGACTTCACAGTCTTCACAATTTTCTCAGCAGACTTATCTACTAAGTTGTGATCGTAGGACTTTAATTTAATTCTAATCTTTTGAGCCATGTAGGTTCTATATATTATGCGTTTTTGCCTTTTGCTTTTGCGATTACTACTTCAGCTACGTTGTTCGGAGCTGGAGCGTAATTGTTGAATTCCATTGAAGAAGTTGCACGTCCTGAAGTGATGGTACGTAAGTCAGTTACATATCCGAACATCTCAGAAAGAGGCACTTTACCACTGATTACCGTTGCTCCGCTACGCTCGCTTGTTCCTTCGATCATACCACGACGCTTGTTCAAGTCACCAATTACATCACCCATGTTTTCAGATGGAGTAACGATTTCAAGTTTCATGATCGGCTCAAGGATGATAGGCTTACATTTCGGTGCTGCTTCGCGGAATGCCATCTTAGCGCACAATTCAAATGAAAGTGCATCCGAGTCAACTGCGTGAAAAGATCCGTCATTCAACTCAACTCTCATTGTGTCGATGTTGTAACCGGCCAATACACCGTTAATCATTGCTTCCTTAAATCCTTTTTCAATAGAAGGGATAAATTCACGAGGAATGTTACCACCTTTAATGTTATTTACGAAAACCAATCCTGTTTTCTCTGCATCGTCGTTCGGTCCGATATTGATAACAATATCTGCGAACTTACCACGACCACCTGATTGCTTTTTGAATACTTCTCTGTGATTTGAAGCAAATGTGATAGCCTCTTTGTAAGATACTTGAGGTGCACCTTGGTTACACTCAACTTTAAACTCACGACGAAGACGATCAATGATAATTTCCAAGTGTAACTCACCCATACCCGAGATAACTGTTTGACCAGTCTCGTCGTCTGTACGAACACGGAACGTTGGATCCTCTTCAGCTAATTTCGCCAAAGCCATACCTAACTTATCACTGTCTGCTTGTGTCTTAGGCTCAATCGCTAAACCAATTACTGGCTCAGGGAATACCATTGACTCAAGAACGATTGGGTGCTTTTCATCACACAACGTATCTCCAGTTTTGATATCCTTAAATCCTACTACTGCTCCAATATCTCCAGCACCTAAAACATCAATTGGATTCTGCTTGTTGGCGTGCATTTGGAAGATACGTGAGATACGCTCTTTGTTTCCGCTACGTGCATTCAATATATAAGAACCTGCATCTAATTTTCCACTGTAAGCGCGAGTAAATGCTAAGCGTCCTACGAATGGGTCAGTTGCAATTTTGAAAGCTAAACCTGCGAACGGCTCATCTAGAGATGGACGGCGGGTAAGCTCTTCTCCAGTATCAGGGTGAGTACCTGTAATACTTTCCTTATCTAAAGGTGATGGCATTAATTCCATTACCAAATCCAACATGGTTTGAACTCCTTTGTTCTTGAAAGAAGAACCACAAACCATTGGAACAATTTTCATGTCAATAACAGCCTTACGAAGTGCGTCAAGAATTTCACGCTCTGTAATACTGTTTGGATCTTCGAAGAATTTCTCCATCAAAGACTCATCATAATCTGCTACTGCTTCTAGAAGTTTCTCGCGATATTCTAAAGCCTCATCCATCATGTCCGCTGGAATTTCTACCTCTTGGTAAGTCATTCCTTTGTCATGCTCGTTCCAAACCATTCCACGGAAGTTGATCAAATCAACAACACCAGTGAAATCATCTTCAGCACCGATAGGTAATTGCAATGGAACTGCATTACTTCCCAACATCTCTCTAACTTGCTTAACCACGTTTAAGAAGTCAGCGCCTTGACGGTCCATTTTGTTAACGAAACCGATACGAGCAACATTGTAATTGTTAGCCAAACGCCAGTTAGTTTCTGACTGAGGTTCTACTCCATCTACCGCAGAAAACAAAAACACCAATCCATCTAATACACGCAATGAACGATTTACCTCAACGGTAAAGTCAACGTGACCAGGAGTATCGATGATATTAATGTGATAAGACTGGTTGCGGTACATCCAATCAACTGTAGTAGCTGCTGAAGTAATGGTTATACCACGCTCCTGCTCTTGCGCCATCCAATCCATTGTAGCCGCACCATCGTGAACTTCTCCTATCTTGTGATTTACACCAGCATAATATAGGATACGCTCAGTAGTCGTTGTCTTACCCGCATCAATGTGGGCAGCAATTCCAATATTTCTTGTATATAAAAGGTCGCGTGACATGCTTTTTATTCTTTATCTTAATTAGAAACGGAAATGTGAGAATGCTTTGTTTGCTTCTGCCATTCTGTGAACATCTTCTTTCTTTTTGAAAGCTGAACCTTCACCTTTTGACGCAGCTACGATTTCGTTAGCTAATTTCTCAGCCATACTCTTCTCGTTTCTCTTGCGAGAATATCCGATTAACCACTTCATTGCCATTGAATTCTTACGATCTTCACGGATAGGTGAAGGAATCTGGAAAGTTGCTCCACCTACACGGCGACTTCTCACCTCAACTGCTGGAGTTACATTCTCTAATGCTTTCTTCCAAATTTCTAATCCATCTTCGCTAGTCTTTGTAGCTACGCGATCGAGTGCATCATAAAAGATTGAAAAGGCTACCCCTTTCTTTCCTTGAAGCATTAAATTATTAACGAACTTCGTTACATTAACCTCGTTGAACTTCGGATCTGGAAGTACCGCAATTTTTTTGGCTTTTCTTCTTCTCATTGCAAAATATTCTTAATGCGATTATTTTTTAACTTTTGGACGCTTAGTACCGTACTTAGATCTCCTTTGACCACGACCGTTTACACCGGCTGTATCCAAAGCTCCACGAACGATGTGGTAACGAACACCTGGTAAGTCTTTCACACGACCACCACGAACCAATACAATGCTATGCTCTTGTAGGTTGTGTCCCTCTCCACCGATGTAAGCGATGATTTCAAAACCATTCGTTAAACGAACCTTAGCAACTTTACGTAATGCTGAGTTTGGTTTCTTAGGAGTAGTGGTATACACTTTGGTACAAACCCCACGACGCTGTGGACATGAGGTTAAGGCAGCTGATTTACTGCGATAGGTCTTTGGTGTGCGACCCTTTTTGATTAACTGTTGAACTGTTGGCATTGTTATAAAAGTTCCTTTATTTCACTATTTTTAATACGAGTACACGACTCGGAAAATTCGGGGTGCAAATGTACATCACGATTTGACATTCACAAGCACTAATTTCAATTTCTTTCTAAAAAAATCCAATTCACCTTGTAATTCATTGATTTTCAACTTAAAAAATATGAGCCGAAGACCTTTTTTTTTTCGTTATAAACCGCTGCATAGCCCATTTCTTCATTTTTTCTCGTCTGTGGAGCCATTAATCGTTGAAAAAAGCCAGTACACTTTCCACAATAAAATTGAGTTCCTCGGCAGTCATTTCTGTATGAATGGGCAACGACAAAACTTCACTTGACAAGCGTTCGCTGATGGGCATTGACCCTTTTGGATAACGCGTATTCTCAAAGGCTTTTTGAAAATGCAATGGAAGCGGGTAATAGATCATACTTGGCACTCCACTTTTTTCCAAGTGAGATCTTAATGCGTCTCTCTGCCCGTTTAAAACACGCAATGTATACTGATGAAAAACATGTGTTCCTTCCTTAATTCTTTTCGGCGTAGAAAGACCGGCTACCTGAAGGGCATTGTCGTAGAAATTCGCAACGGATCTGCGAGCTTCAGCGTATTCATTCAGGTGCTTAAGCTTAATATCCAATATTGTTGCTTGCATTGTATCCAATCGAGAATTCACTCCAATAACATCGTGATAGTAACGCACTTTTTGTCCGTGATTTGCAATCATTCGCAAATTAGCTGCAAGCTCGTCGTTGTTGGTGAACAACGCCCCTCCATCGCCAAAACAACCTAAGTTCTTCGACGGGAAAAAGCTTGTGCAGCCTATATCTCCGATTGTCCCAAGGCATTTCGTCTCACCTGAATTCATTGTGAATGTTGCGCCTAAAGCTTGGGCTGTATCTTCAATGATAAATAGATTATGTCTCTTGGCTATGTCCATGATGGCATTCATGTCTGCTCCCTGCCCGAACAAATGCACTGGAACAATAGCCTTCGTTTTCGGTGTAATGGCCTTTTCAATTTCAGCTGGATCAATCGTGAAATCGATCTCCTTCGCCTCCACTAAAATAGGCACCAATCCCAATAGCGCTATTACTTCAGCGGTAGCAACGTAGGTAAAAGAGGCAGTTATCACTTCATCGCCCGGCTGTAATCCTAATCCCATCATTGCAATTTGCAATGCATCCGTGCCATTTGCGCAAGGAATGACGTGCTTCACATTTAGATAACTTTCCAAATTAGTTTGAAAGGTCTTCACCTCTGCTCCATTGATAAAGTTCGCGTTGGTCATAACATTAATAACCGCTGCGTCTACCTCTTCTTTGATCTTCAAGTATTGTTTCTTGAGATCAACCATTTGAATATTACCTGACATGTATTGAAATTTAAGGGCAGCAAAATTAAGCTTTAGTTTCCAATGAATAACATTTACTTTCGCAATATGAAGAAACTATCTCTCCTTGCATTTCTGCAATTGGCTTGCTTCTTTTCATTTGGACAATGGCAAGTGCGTGACTCTTCGCTTTTCAATCCGCATGTAACAGTGGGCTACGGATACTCGACTCCAGGCGGAGACTTAGCTAAAAGGTTCGGAAATAACGGAAGTCTTGAGGTGGGATTCCATGTGAAGGATAAAAAAAATTGGTACTACGGCGTTCAGTTCAATTATCTCTTTGGAAATAAGGTTCATGAGCCGAATTTGCTGAGTAATCTGCTTACCTCCCGCGGTGAGATTCTTGACGAGCAGGGTCAGATTGCAACAATGTTCATTCAAGAAAGAGGATTCAATGTCTTTTTGCAAGGTGGGAAATTGTTTCCAATCATTGGTCCTAATGTAAACTCAGGCCTATTGATTACTGCCGGCGTCGGATTGATTCAACATAAAATAAGACTTGAACATCAGGAAGCTAAAATTACACAGCTTGAGGGAGAGTATTTAAAAGGATATGATCGATTAACGAATGGTCTTTCGGTTAACCAGTTTATTGGTTACTATCATTTAAGTAATAACAGACTCGTTAATTTTTATATCGGGGCTCAAGCAACTCAAGGCTTTACCCAGAGCAGAAGAGAATGGAATCTCGATACGCAAACACAGGACACTGACAAGCGATTGGATATGCTTTTTGGTTTGCGTGCAGGGTGGATTTTGAACTTATATCAGCGCGCACCCAACGACTTCTACATCTATTAACATGTTTCGATTTATTTATTCTATTGTTTGGCAGATCATTGAAGTTTCTCTTCCATTTGCGGGGCTATTCAATAAGAAAATCCGAACAGGAAATACCGGAAGAAAAAGTGCAATTTCTTCATTAAGCCAATGGCGTAATTCCATTCCGATTGACGCAGAAGTGATTTGGTTTCACTGCGCATCCTTGGGCGAATTCGAACAGGGGCGGCCCGTGATGGAAGCACTTAAAAAACGCCATGCAAATTCAGTGGTTGCACTTACTTTTTTTTCTCCTTCTGGATACGAAGTGCGGAAGAATTATTCAGGTGCAGATTGGATTGGATACCTTCCGCTTGACACCTTTCTCAACGCCCTTAAATTTGTTAAAATTCTTCGTCCTAAACAAGCCTTTTTTGTGAAGTATGAATTTTGGATGAACTATTTCCTTCAACTTAAAAATAACAAAACGAAACTCTTTTGCATCTCTGTTATTCTTCGAGAAGATCAGCGTTTTTTCAAATGGCACGGGTTCGTCTGGAAACCAACACTGAAAGCGGTTACACACTTTTTTGTTCAGAATGAAAGCACCCTTCAATTATTAAAAAATATTAATTTTACTAATGTCACGCATTCAGGCGACACTCGCTTCGACCGTGTGATGGAAATTGCAAATTCGCCGAAAGAACTCGCTTGGATTTCTTCCTTCAAAAAAAATAATTTTCTTGTTGTTTTGGGATCTAGCTACACCGAAGAAGAATCACTTATTGCCATGCTTCTTTCGCGCGTGAACGACTTGAAAGTTTGCGTTGTACCGCACGAAATTCATGCAACACGAATTCAAGAATCTTTGACTCGTTTTGAAAAGTTTGGAGTGGTCCTACTCTCTTCCTTTCAACCCGAAAAAAACACTGAGGCGCGCGTGCTCATTGTTGACTCTATTGGAATGCTGTCGTCCATATACGCAGAAGCAGATGCGGTTGTCCTTGGAGGTGGATTTGGCAAGGGGTTGCACAACTCTTTAGAAATTGCCGTTTACGGGATCCCGATGGCATTTGGACCGAATTACAGGAAGTTTCAGGAAGCGGTTGACCTCGTTGAAGTCGGTGCTGCTTTTCCCGTTGAAAGTCTCGAAGAGCTTTCTTCTTTTCTTGAACATGCGCGCGGTGAAAATTCAATTCCGAATGCAGGAAAAAAATATGTTGAAGAGCATGCCGGAGCGTCTTCCGGAATTTTAAAAGGAATAGAAAAATACAGCGCCTAGGTGGCGTATCTTTGCCGTTCAAATTTTCACTATGAGCGACAAAAAAATCATATTCTCCATGGTGGGTGTAAACAAGTACACTCCAACCGGCAAGCACATTATAAAAGACATTTACCTATCGTTTTATTACGGAGCTAAGATTGGCATCATAGGTTTGAACGG
Source organism: Flavobacteriales bacterium (assembly GCA_044354975.1). Taxonomy (GTDB): domain Bacteria; phylum Bacteroidota; class Bacteroidia; order Flavobacteriales_D; family Sanyastnellaceae; genus CAIZGX01. The sequence goes on along the minus strand of JBIKZA010000051.1, from coordinate 1,415 downwards.
TGCGGGTAAGTCTACCGTTATGAAAATTATTGCTAACCTCGACCAAGAGTTTCAGGGCGACGTGGTTTGGTCTGCAGGATATTCCGTTGGTTACCTTCCGCAAGAGCCACAATTGGACGACACTAAGACAGTGCGTGAAATTGTTGAGGAAGGCGTTAAACCAATCACAGACGTATTGAAAGAATACGAAGAGATTAACATGAAGTTTGGCGATGAAGAAATTCTAAACGATCCTGATAAAATGCAGGCGTTAATGGATCGTCAAGCTACTGTTCAAGATAAAATTGAAGCGTTAGGCGGATGGGACTTGGACACCAAATTATCCATTGCCATGGATGCGCTGCGTTGTCCAGATGAAGACTCTTTGATTGAAAAATTAAGTGGTGGAGAGCGTCGTAGAGTAGCTCTTTGCAGATTGCTTCTTCAAAATCCAGATGTACTGTTATTGGATGAGCCTACCAACCACTTGGACGCTGAAAGCGTTGAATGGTTGGAGCAACACTTGCAACAATACCCTGGAACCGTATTGGCCGTTACCCACGACCGTTATTTCTTGGACAATGTAGCGGGATGGATTCTTGAATTGGATCGCGGAGAAGGTATTCCGTGGGAAGGTAATTACACCGAGTGGTTAGAACAAAAATCGAAGCGCCTTGCTGCTGAAGAAAAACAAGAAAGCAAGCGTAGAAAAATATTGGAGCGCGAATTAGAGTGGGTTCGAATGAATCCGAAGGGCCGTCAGGCAAAGAACAAAGCGCGTATTCAGAATTACGACAAAATGATGTCGGAAGGTGAACGTGAAAAAGACGCGAAACTTGAACTTCCGATTCCGAACGGACCTCGTTTGGGAAATGACGTTATTGACGCTGTTGAAATTTCGAAATCATATGGAGACCGCCTGTTAATTGAAAACCTTTCGTTCAAACTTCCTCCAGCTGGAATTGTTGGTGTTATTGGGCCGAATGGTGCTGGCAAGACTACGATGTTCCGCATGATCATGGGTGAAGAAACGCCGGACAGCGGTGAGTTCAAAGTTGGAGATACCGTGCAGATTGGCTACGTGGATCAACGTCACGGAGAAATTGACCCCAATAAAAGTGTGTACGAAGTAATCAGCGGTGGAAACGAAGTCATTGACTTAGGAGGACAAACCATTAACTCACGTGCCTACTGCAGCAAGTTCAACTTTGCCGGTGGAGATCAACAAAAGAAATGCGGCGTGTTATCGGGTGGAGAGCGCAATCGCTTGCACCTCGCAATGACATTGAAAACAGAAGCGAATGTGCTTTTGCTCGATGAGCCGACGAACGACATTGACATCAACACGCTTCGTGCGTTGGAGGAAGGAATTCAAAACTTCGCAGGATGTGCCGTTGTGATTAGTCACGACCGTTGGTTCTTAGACCGCATTTGCA
>JBIKZA010000007.1:0-61092 GCA_044354975.1 Flavobacteriales bacterium | reverse complement strand
GAAACCGTAGATACTTACCACAAGAAATTGGGTAAAATTATTTGGGATTATTGCGGAATGGCGCGTAGCAAAGAAGGTTTGGAATTCGCCATTTCTGAGGTTCGTAAGATTCGAGAAGATTTCTACAAGCACGTTAAAGTTCCCGGAGGAATGACCGGAGTAAATACTGAATTGGAAAAAGCAACGCGTGTTGCCGATTTCATCGAATTGGGTGAATTAATGTGTTTAGATGCATTGGCGCGCAACGAATCATGTGGTGGTCACTTCCGTGAAGAGTTTCAAACCGAAGAAGGTGAAGCTTTGCGTGTAGACGAAACATTCAGCTTTGTTTCTGCTTGGGAATTTACAGGTGATCCTTCAGCTCCTAAATTGAATAAGGAAGATTTGATTTACGAAAATATTAAAGTTCAACAACGATCATACAAATAAGATGAGCAACGGAAACATGAACCTAACGCTAAAAGTTTGGCGTCAGTCTAGCAGCACTGCTGCTGGGAAAATGGAGAACTACCAATTGGGTGGTGTATCTCCGGATATGTCTTTCTTAGAAATGATTGACATGTTGAATGATCAAATTATTCGCAAGGGCGAAGATGCTATTGCGTTTGACCACGATTGCCGTGAAGGTATTTGTGGAATGTGCAGCATGTTTATCAACGGTGAAGCGCACGGTCCAAACCGTGGTGTTACGACCTGTCAATTACACATGCGTTCGTTCAAGGATGGAGATACGATTTACATTGAACCGTGGAGAGCTGAAGGCTTCCCAGTCGTAAAAGACTTGATGGTGGACCGCGCAGCGTTCGATCGTATTATTCAATCGGGAGGATTCGTTTCTGTGAATACTTCAGGAAGAACGATGGATGCGAATGCGATTCCAATTCCGAAAGACGATGCAGATAAAGCGTTTGATGCTGCAACTTGCATCGGTTGCGGTGCTTGCGTGGCAACGTGTCCGAACAGCTCTGCTATGTTATTCGTGAGTGCTAAGGTTTCTCAATTCGCTTTGTTGCCACAAGGACATCCGGAGCGCAAAGAGCGTGTATTGAATATGGTGAAGACAATGGATGAAGAAGGATTTGGAAATTGCAGCAACATTGGTGCTTGCGAGGTGCAATGTCCGAAGAGCATTAGCATTGAAAACATTGCACGCATGAACAGAGAGTATCTTTCTGCTAGCGTGAAACCAGAAAATTGATGATACAAAATTCTTTGAAGCACCAAGCGCTCGTATTGCTCTTGGTGCTTTTTTGTTTTAAGTCGAATGGTCAAGCCGCTTGGGATTTGAATCTCTTGGCGAAGATCAATGGCGGACCTGAAAAATCGGATCGCTTTTGGGAAGCATATACGAACAGCATTACATACGTCACCGTTGGAACCCCATTGTTGTTAGGTACTGTAGGCGTTTTGAAAAAAGATGAATTTTTAAAAAGACAGTTTGTGGGCATGGCGGGCGGCTTGGCTTTGAATGGCTTCATTACCGTAGCAATGAAATACGGAATCGCAAGGCCTCGTCCTTTTGTTTCACATGGTGATTTGATTTATAAAAAGACCCATGCTGGAAGTTTATCATTTCCGTCTGGACACACGAGTTCTGCATTTCAATGGGCAACGAGTTGCGTGTTGGTGAAGCCGAATTGGTATGTAGTTGTTCCTGCTTACATGTATGCCTGTGGAATCGCTTACTCACGCATGCATTTGGGTGTGCATTACCCGACAGACATCTTGAGCGGAGCGGTTGTAGGGACAGCGAGTGCATTTGCTTCCTATTACATCAATAACTGGTTTTGGAAGAAAATGGATTCTAGGAAAAAACAGAGTTCTTTGCTTATCACACCTTCATTTTAAGTCATAAAAAAAAGCCGCAGATGCGGCTTTTAAATGGTTGATTCGTTTCTTATTGCTTGAATCCAGAAACAATACTGATACATCCGATGTGTTGAACCACCGCTTCTTTTTGCTCGGGAACTTTAATTTTAATGACAAGCTGTTGCGTGTTTTTCATTTTGAATTCAAAGGCTTCCTTGTCTTGCGCGTCTTTGTTTGTGTAGATCTGCTTCCCGTTGATATCATTTACTGTGAATTCAACATCACCAAGGATCGGGTGCGCTACAACTAACAAGCGATAATCGCGACCACCGAAGAAGGTTACCATTAGTTCAGCGTCTTCGCCAGGGGCCATTTGTGCTGAGTTGTAACTGTCGTTTTGAACGTACCCATTCAATTTTGGAAGGACTTTATTTTTGGTGAAAGGCTTACATTGCGCCGATGCGAATGAAGGAATAAAGACCAATAAGAACAGGAGAATTTTATATGCTTTCATGATATCTGCTGAATTTTTTATTGAATGTATTTGTTACGAATGACAACAGTTTCTGCCGCTATTTTAGCAAGAGTCGCATCGCTCATGGTAACTGTTTCTGTACTGCCAATTGATGTTACTCCATTGCCATCTTTTTCAACCGAAGTTTCACCTTTAACGACAATGACATCTTTGTAAATGGCTTGTAGTCGGGTAAGATCTTCTTTCATATGATACACGCGATCGCTAGTGGCAAATAAGTTCAAGTAGGTTACCAACTGATCAAGAGAATATATTTGTTCTGCAACGCGTTGCTTCATGGCTTTTTCACCTTTCTTCCCTGCGTATTGCGTGGATAAATAAAGTGTTTCAATCCATGCTCCAGAAACGATAAGTGCACTTACGTCAGTGCGTTTACCTTCTTTCAAATATGCATTTACATTTTGATAAGAAAGCGTCACGTAATTTAAAAGTGAGTCTTTGTTATTCTGATTTTTTTGCACGCGCTCCATGAATTTCTCATCCAAAGCACCTTCGATTCCCAACGCACTAGCTAACGTTTTTGAAGCGGCTAAGTAGTTTACAGATTCTTGCTTCTGTTCAAATACAGTGCTGTAGCTTAAATCTGCAGCATAGATTCCGAGATTGATTGCGCGATTTTCTTCGTCGACATATTTCGCAACTTTATCTACCGAGTTCAGCATGGCCTTATCGAAACTGAATCCGGCATCTTTAATCATATCGGCCATTTCAATAGGAGCCGGAATGCTAAAGAAGATTTGCTTCAACGCTTGCTCGCGGTCTTTGAAGAATTCGTCTTTGTTGGTTAATTCACTCGCCCCAGATTCGAGAGGGGCTTTGTTATCGGTAGTTTTTTCACTTCTGCCGCAGGCAACCAACGCAAGGCTGCCAATGCATACACTGACGATGGCAGTGAGGGAGAGGTATTTTTTAATCATTTGATAGTAATTGATTGTTACAGCACATTGGTACGCACCTAATGCGAATATAGTTACAATATCATTTGGTTATTATGTAATTAGTGAGCTTCGAGCCAATTGTTTCCAGCTTGAATCTCTACATCCAAAAGCACAGAAAGCTTCACCGCATTCTCCATTTCATGTTTCACCAGATTAAATACTTGGTCTATTTCTTCTCTTGGTGTATCAAAGAGTAATTCATCGTGAACTTGAAGAACCATCCTAGTTTTCAAATTTGCAAGTTTCAATGCAGTTTGAATTTTCACCATGGCCACTTTAATCACATCGGCTGCCGAACCTTGAATGGGAGCATTCACAGCATTTCGTTCAGCGAAGCTTCTTGAAATAGCATTTGAAGCACTGATGTCTGGAAGGAAACGTCTGCGCCCGAGTACAGTCTCAACGAAGCCCTTGGCGCGACAATCCTCTACCGCTTGGTGTTGGTAGGTCTTCAGCGCTGCGAATTGCGTGTAATACGCTTCAATGATGTTTTTGGCTTCGGTTCTTGAAATGCCCAACTGTTGCGCCAATCCGAATGGACCCTGGCCGTATATAATTCCAAAGTTGACAGCCTTCGCTTTGCTTCGCATATCCTTCGTTACTTCTTCCAAAGGAACGTCGAACACTTTGGAGGCCGTCGCTTTGTGAATGTCTTCACCTTGTTGAAACGCTTCGATCATGTTTTTATCTCCGCTGAGTGCCGCAATAATGCGCAATTCAACTTGAGAATAATCGGCACTTACTAAGACGTGATTCTCGTCGCGGGCAACAAATGCTTTTCGAATTTCTTTTCCGCGTGAAGTGCGAATGGGAATGTTCTGCAAGTTGGGCTGATTGCTGCTCAAACGTCCGGTTGCTGCAACTGCTTGCATGAAGTTGGTGTGAACACGTCCGGTGATTGGATTAATCATGTTTGGAAGTGTATCGATATACGTACTTTTCAATTTGCGCAATTCACGGTAATCGAGAATTAACGGAACAATTTCATGTGTGTGTAAATAACGTTGAAGTACATCTTCACCGGTGCTGTATTGTCCGGTCTTCGTCTTCTTCATCTCGGTAGTTATTTTCAATTTCTCGAAAAGAATAACACCCAATTGTTTAGGTGAATCTAAATTGAACTTCTCTCCGGCAAGCTCCGTAATTTTTTCCTCAATGATGTCGAGCTCTTTTCCAAGCTCAACGCTGTATGCGTTCAAGAAATCTTTGTCAACGCGGATACCTTCCCACTCCATGTTCGCAAGAACTTCAATGAGAGGAATTTCAATGTTTTCTAAAACGGAAGTGGTTCCTTGCTTTTCCAATTCAGGCATGAAAATCTCGGCAAGTTGAAGCGTAACGTCTGCATCTTCTGCTGCATAATCTTTAATGCTTTCCGCAGGAAGATGGGCCATGGAATTTTGATTTTTCCCTTTCGGACCAATCAACGATTCAATGGAAACGGGTTTGTAGTTCAAGTACTTTTCACTCAACGCATCCATGCCATGTTTTCCGTCGGCATTGATCACGTAGTGAGCGAGCATGGTATCGAAGATTTTATTTTGAATCTTCGTTCCATATTTCTTCATCATCTTGAAATCGAACTTGTAGTTCTGAGCGACAAGAGTTTTCGAAGTGTCGGAGAAAATCTCTTTGAAAATTTCCAATTGCTTTTGTGCTTCTTCGAAGTTCGAAGAGATAGGAACATACCAACCGGTATGTGTTTTCGTGCTGAAAGAAAGTCCAACTAAATACGCTGAATGTGGCTCTAGATCTGAAGTTTCGGTGTCGAAGCTAAAGATTGCCGCACGCTGCAATTCTAAAATTAATGATTGTAGTTCCTGTTCAGAAGTAGCCATGAAATATTCATGAGGAACATTTTCAAGTGTGTTTTTCGGTGTAGTTGGAATTTCAACTTCTTCACCGGCTGAAGAAAATAAATCGGGAACCGAGTTACTGTTTGAAGCAGGACTTGCTGTCGCACTTGCAATAGGTTCTTCGTTCAAGACACGTTTGATTAACTGACGGAATTCTAGTTCTTCGAAAACTTCACGAATGGCGTCTTTGTTTATTTCGCTCACCTTTAATGCTTCTTCGTCGAACGGAGTAGGCGCATCGAGCATAATGGTGGCTAGCTTCTTCGAAAGAATACCTTGCTCGCGAAAGTTCTCCACGTTTTCTTTTTGCTTGCCTTTCAGTTTATCTGTGTTAGCTAGTAAACCTTCCAATGATCCGAATTCAGCTAAAAGTTTAGAAGCTGTTTTTTCACCAATGCCCGGTAGTCCAGGAATGTTATCTACAGCATCGCCCATCATTCCAAGTAAATCAATAACCTGACTTACGTTTTGAATATTGAACTTTGCGCAGACTTCAGCTTCTCCTAAAATCTCTGCTTTTCCGCCTTGGTAGCCGGGTTTGTAGATAAATGACTTGTCGCTCACCAGTTGACCATAGTCTTTATCGGGGGTCATCATGTAGGTATGAAAGCCTTTTTCTTCAGCTTTTTTAACTAGCGTGCCAATGATGTCGTCGGCTTCGTAACCGGGGGCAATGAGCATAGGAATATTGAAGGCCTCGACAATTTTTTTGATGTAAGGAACTGAGAGCTTAATGTCTTCAGGCGTTTCAGAACGATTGGCTTTGTATGCCTCGTAATCGATTTCGCGCAAGGTTTGTTCAGGCGCGTCGAATACAACAGCTATGTGCGAAGGTTTTTCGTTGTTCAGGATATCGAGAAGCGTGTTCGTGAATCCGAACATGGCTCCAGTGTTTAGTCCTTTGCTATTGATTCGTGGCGTGCGAATGAATGCGTAGTAAGAACGGAAAATGAGTGCGTAAGCGTCGAGAAGAAATAGTTTTTTTTCGTGTACTGAAGATATCATGTTACGAAGATAGTGCAGCCATATACGCGGCCACATACTTCCCCATAATATCGAATTCTAAATTCACAATGGTTCCATTTTCAATGAACTGAAAAGTGGTGTGTTCGAAGGTGAATGGAATAATAGCCACCGAGAACGAAGTCTTCGAACTGTCAACAACAGTAAGGCTTACGCCGTTAACGGCAATGCTGCCTTTCGGCACAGTGATGTGTCCGAGTTCTTTCGGTGAATATTCAAAAGTGAATTTCCAACTACCGTCATGTTCCGAACTGGAAATACATTTTCCAATCACATCAACATGCCCTTGAACGTTATGTCCGTCTAAGCGATCGCCCACCTTTACGCATCTTTCAAGATTAACTTTATCCCCTTCCTTCCAACTACCAATTGTAGTTTTCTGAATGGTTTCATCGATAGCGGTAACACGATATTTGCTTTCGATTATTTCAACCACAGTCAAGCAAATTCCATTGTGCGCAAGACTTTGATCTACTTTAAGTTCGTTGGTAAAATCGCACGAAAGCCAGAGTTCTAAATTGGTTCCAACGGTTTCCGTTTTTACAATTTCTCCGAGCGATTCTATAATTCCAGTAAACATATTTTATTGTTGAGGTGAAGCCTGTGTGGCATTCAAAATTTGAATATATCCTTCATGGAAAACAGGCACTATGCCTTGGAGGCGAATGGTGTTAACCATTAGAGTGTAGTAGTAGGTTCCCGCACTGACAAGGTTTTGCGTCTTTTGATCGGTTGCATTCCAAGTGATGTCAGGATCGGTTGTTTCAAAAAGAAGCGTTCCGTATCTATTGAAAATTTTAAGGTCAATGCTTTCAATGGAACGATAAGGAAAGGGTTTTAGAATATCATTCAATCCGTCTAAATCTGGTGTAATGATGTTTGGAAGTTCATAGGTAGGGCAATTGTCTATGCACACCACATTTGAAGGCACGCTTTCATTCTGGTGAAGTTCTCCGTCGGGCCAGAGGTTCAATGAATCCAATGCGGTAATGTAGAAACAACCCGCGATGCTCTGCAATCCGTTTGGATGAAGAAATTCGAATTCTGCGTTGCTGACGCCATTCAAGGTTCCTAGTAAGGAATATTGGCTGGTATCTGTCGGCGCATAATAGATGTTGTATGCAGTTATGTCTTGCGAACAAGATGGGTCGATATTATTCCAGGAAATTTGAAGAGAAGGAATTTCACAATTGTTTATTTGCGAAATTAAAGGTGGGCAAGGCGGAGTTGAATCGTATGGACTGGCGCATATTTCCTGACTGAAATTGTACAAAGAGTCTGGAACATTGGGCGCACCGTATGATCCAAGTGTAAGAATTTTGTAGCAGTAGTTTGCATTGTTTACTAAACCTGTGTCGAGGTATTGCGGTGCAGTTGTTTCATTCAACAAGGAATAAATTAATTCTCCTGGCGCCTTCCTGTAAATGAAATAGCGCGAGTTTATCCAAGGGAATTGTCCTTGTACATTCAGCTGTATGGCATTGTCCATGGGCGTTGCAACAAGCCAAGGAGAAGTTGCGGCCGAAGAATATCCAACCACACCTTCATTCGAATAAAACTTCACGCGGTATTTTTTGAGTGCAGTGAAGGTATCTATGTTAGAATGGTAGTAAATCGTATCTCCCGTATTTAAAATGGTAAAAGGATCCGATGCGAAAATGGTTTGCCAAGTTCCGTTGTTGTCGAATTCCAATTCATAGTGATAGGGAGGAAGGAAAGCGAGCGTATCGAGCTGTGAAGGAGGTGACCACCAAACGGTATCACTTCCAACCGAAATATCTGTTGTTTCAATACTCACTTTTGTAATGACGGGAATGTCCTTTTTAATCTGTACACAAGCCTCTTCGCTTGCGTAACTCAATGCGCCGTCTGGCCATACGGTGACAATGCGGTAGCAGAAGGGAACACCGAATCCAGGCGCGTTATCTTGGTAAAAATTGCTGTTCGCGCCAAGTGTTTGTCCAATGTAAACGAATCCGGTATAAGCAGGCATACCCACTTCGCAATCAGAAGGGTTGAAGTTATATCCGTTTTGTTTTCTATAAATGAAATAGCGGACGTTTGCCAATTCGTAGTTGGAAAAAGAACTGAGGCATGGCGAAGGATTCCAAGAAATTCCCACGGTTGATCCCACAGCATTGGCTTGAACGTTTTGAACTTTAGGGGCGACAACGGTAATGTTCACGGACTCAATATCAGCCAATGGAACGAACCCGTTATCGAGTGCTTCAAAGCTTACAGTATATGGGGTTGCGCGCACCTCATCGCATTCCGGATTCCAATAGAAGGTGTCGGTGAACGTATTGAATTCGGCTTCATTAACAACGTTGGTTAATGGTCCGCCGAAAGCGCTAATGAAGACAGCGTTTCCATTTGGATCAGTTGCATTCACATCGAATTGAATGGTGCTTCCTGCTTCAACGCAATAGTCGGGAAGCGGAGCGATAACAGGAGGCTGATTGTTGCAGGTTATAACAGTAATCTGCATGTCGCGAATGACATACCCGACTAATAATCCATCTCGAAATTCTTCAATTTTAATTGCAATATTGAATTCACCTGCTAATGGCGGAACAACCCACGTAACATCACCAGTTTGAGAATCAATACTGAAAACATCAGAACCGTTAACAGTACTGGCGTCCGGTAGTAACCAGCCGGCCAGAGCTATCGCATCTGCACCCATGCATGGCACGAGCGAGTATACCAAGGAATCTCCATCCGGATCGAACGCAACGGGATTGTGTATCCAAGGTTGATTCAGACAAGCGTCTTCAATGGGCATTTTTAACAGCTGCACAGAGTTGTTATGTCCGGTTGCTGGGGATATAACGAGCATGGTCTGAATCGTGAAGACTTGATTCACAGAATTCAAAATGTTTATGACACCTTCGTTTCTGTTGGGGTCTTCCATGACCAAATAGTAGACTCCTGGGCCTAAGTAGGTATGATAGCCGATATATTGATTTCGCTTAGCGTCTCCAGAACCTAAAATTGTTTGTGAGCTTCGTTCTAAGCTGTCGAGTTGATTTTCCGTTGTACCTGAAGGTTCGTCGCCCCATCTGATTTTTAAAAACGGACGGTCAGCTGCAAAGGAGCTTGCTTTTGTAATTGTGTTAATGGTTACTTTGTAGGTGTAGCCACTTACATGCTCGTAAACGATTTCTCCCGCACGATTGTGTGTAGCCCAAGCTGCGAGAGCAATGAGCCAAATGCACAAGGTGAGAAGGAGTTTACGATTCATTTTTTATTAGACAACTTAAGTTGTCGTTTGGTTTGCTTATTCAACGCAAATTTTTGTTCTCGCAATTCCGTTATCCGAAAGCACTTCGAAAACGTACCATCCTGCAGCTAATTCGTTTACCGAGAAAGAACGTGAATCAGTCATGATTTGTTTCACGCATTTTCCCTCGCTCGAATAAACTTTCAATTGGAATTTTTGAATGTTAGATGGAAGGGTGAAGAACACCGTTTCATTGGCAGGATTTGGAAATGCGTTGAGGTTGAAATTGTTTTCAATGGTTTGAACGCCATCTGCCAATTGCAAGTTCACGCAGTAGTCTTCCACTTCGCCATAACCATAGGTTCCGCAAGAGGTGGGAGGGGCTCCTGCACCAAATATTCCAACATAGGCCATTCCAACACGCATGCGCGTGCTTCCTGCAGCAAGAGCGGCGGCGGCAGGAACGGTGATGGTTCCAGTTACTGTATTTTGTGATCCGCTTCCTGCATCGAATGCTAGTTCTTGGGGTTCATCGAAAGTGCCATTGGCATTGTAGTCAATCCAAACTTTGAAATACTCACTGTATGATCCGCCAGGGAATCCCGGTGTAAGCGAAACAGGATAAGAGTTTCCTGCAACCAGTGTCAGTGTGTTCAGATCTGTGTAATCGGTATAATTCGAATTGGCCGTGCTTGTGTTTGTGAATGAACCGACTGAAACAGCGTCTATGTATTCATCAGCAGCGTTTCCACCATTCGCATCGCAATAAACAACGTCTGTGCATGAACCACAACCTGTAGTAGAGAATTCAAACGAAGTGAAAGGATTTTCAGGATTGACGCAGATTGACGCTACCTGAATGGTATAGGTGGTGCACGAATCTAAGTTAAAGAATGTAATGTTTGGCTGAAGCGATTGAATAATCTCGGTTCCATTTGGACCCGTTAATTGAATGCTGTAACCATCTGATGCAAAGATGTCATTCCATGCAACTGTTGCTGTTGTTGCACCTTGCGCATTAGGAACCGAATATTCGTTCGGGTTTACGCAACATCCTTCGGTGGTAAGTAAGAATGAATTTGTCCATTCACCCAAAGTGTCGTTACACAAAGAGGCTAATTGAATTTCGTATGTTGAACAAGCAAGCAGTCCATTGAGCACAACACTGTTTGCGTTTATATTTTCGATAAGTGTCCAGGTACCTGAACCCTGCAATTGATATTGGCAAGCGAATGTGGTGACGTCAGGCGTGCTGTTCCAAAAAACGCTATAATCTAGCATGTTTGGAATTTGCATAGCACCAATGGCGAAAGGCGCGACGCAACCTCCGCCTGAACATTCACCCAACAATAAATCGAGACTGTTTTTCACATTCAATCGTCCGCCCGTTACCATTTCAGGTTGAAGGTTGGGTACTACGTCAACCCCGTTGAAAATATAATCGCGTATCAGTTGGGCTCCTGTTATTGGATTTGCATTCACAATGGACATGAGCGAAGCGCAGGGGGCAGAATACAAGAGTGCTATTGCACCGGCTACACATGGCCCCGCAAAGGAAGTTCCTGATGTGTTTCCGTAATTGGTGTTTCCCGCAAGATAAACGGCTTCACCAGGAGCACCTAAATCAATGGTAGTGATGCCATAACCGCTGAAAGTACGAACGTCAGAACTGTTTGTAGCAGTTACTGCAACCATATATTCACTCGGACATGCTGTTGGAAGATCACCAACAACATCAATGTTTACATTGTTATTCGCGGTAGAACCGCACGAAAGAATTCCGGCAACTCCAAGCGTATCGTACATGGCGCACCACAGTGGCGCTTGTGAAGGTTGTCCGTTGTCGGTTCCCCAACTGCTATTGGTAGCAACAACAAATGCGCCTTGAGTTCCGCCAGACAAGTTGTACATGCGACGCATTTTAAGCGGATAGGTGTAGGCTGCAATGACATTGGCTTCAGAAATTCCACCCATATCAACTTGCATAATTTTCACATTCCAGTTCACACCGGTAATTCCAATGCCGTTGTCACCTTTCGCACCAATCATACTGCTCACTTGGGTGCCATGATTTCCGGCTGCTACAGCATCGCTGTTTGCAGACATGTTCCAGCCGTCAATGTCATCGATGTAACCGTTGTTGTCATCGTCAATACCATTTCCATCTATCTCATTGGTATTGGTCCAGTGGTTTTCTATGATGTCTGCTTGATCCCATTTTGCGCCACCACCTTCAACCACACAAACAACTATCTCATCTCCGAAGGCTGTTAATCCACCGGTAGTAATGTCCCACGCTTCTGGCGTGTCAATGTCGTTGTCTGAAGCGTCGTCGTGAAACCATTGTTGGCCGTATGAAGGGTCGTTCGGAACAATGCGTTCCGCAAGTTTATGATTGGCTTGTGCAAGTTGAATGCTTGAGCAAGTTGGAGCATAGCGAATGATTTCATTCAACGAAACCAATTCTTCATTGAACGTAAACAACCATGCACGCATGATGTCGCTGACTTCGTAGCTCACTTTGATTTCAGGAAGAATTCCGAAATGTTGAGTTAACTCTTGTTCTGCTTGTGCAGAAGAAAATCCTTTTTTAAGTTGAAGGATGAACTCATTGTTCATTCTGGCAGCTTGCCCGAATGAAACAAATGAAAAAGCAATTACGCTTAAAAGGGTTAAAATTGATTTTTGGAAATAATTTTTGTGCATCATAACAATTTCGATATTGTGTAAATATCGGAATGAATGCACCTTACACGTTCACAGAAATGACATTTTTCCGCACGAAGTTTATGCCTCGTTTACAATTATGCGCTTCACGCGTTGGGGAATACCCGTAAGCACCTCGTAGGCAATGGTATCGCAGTCGTTTGCGAAAGCCGTGATAGGGTGCTCTTCGTTGAAGATAATAGCCTCGTCGCCTTCCTTTGCGTCAAGGCTCGAGATGTCAACCATGGTCATGTCCATACACACGCGCCCCACGACACGACAGGCTTTTCCGTTGATGAACACGTTTCCTTTTCCGTTGGAAAGAGATCGGCGGAAGCCGTCTGCGTAGCCAATCGGAAGAACGGCTATTTTCATTTCTTGGTTGGAAGTGAATGTTCTTCCGTAACCAACGGTTTCATTTGAAAGAACTGTTTTTATTTGAACAATGCTAGTCTTTAGGCTTCCGACGGTGCGTAACATTTTTTGCTCGTCTTCAAATGCCGAAACACCGTAGAGTCCAATCCCAAGGCGCACCATATCGAACTGTGCGTTCTTCCAACGTTGTATTCCGCCGGTATTTGCGGCGTGAAGAATTGGAGAATAGCCTAGGACTGCTGAAATCTGAGCACAACGATTTTCGAAATCGTTGATTTGATCTTGGGTGAAGGTATCATGACTTTCATCTTCCGAAGCGGCAAAGTGAGTGAAGATACTGGCTATTTCAACGTTTGAATTTTCTTTCAATAATTCAATTAATTCAGATGTTTCATTGCTTTTGAATCCAAGACGGTTCATGCCTGTATCGAGTTTCAAATGCGCTTTGAATGTTTTTTCTGCATTGAATTCTTTAGCAGCTTTCGCGAACGCTTTGAATGATCGAATTGAAAATAATTCAGGTTCTAAACGATGTTTGAAAAGCGGAGCGAAGTCGGTAACATTCGGTTCAAGAACTAAAATCGGAAGTGAAATTCCTGCTTCGCGAAGTTGAACTCCTTCGTCTGCATATGCTACGGCAAACGCCTCAATTCCACAATTTGCAAGGCAAACAGCAACTTCAACCGCTCCAATGCCATATCCGTTCGCCTTCACCATGCCCATGAGTTTGACATTGGGATTTAGTAATGATCGGAAATAATAATAGTTGTTAGCAAGGGCATTCATGTTCACCTCGAAAATGGTTTCTTGGTGCTGCTCTTGCAAGGCGTTGACTATTTTTTCGAAATGAAATTTCCGAGCGCCTTTAATGAGCAAGGCGTTCGAATTAATTTTATTTGAAATTAGAAATTCTAAAAGTTCTTCAGTTCTTTGAAAGCACAAGAAATTTTCCGGTAATTTATTTTTATGTTGAAGGAAAATTTCACCAACAGCAAAAATGTTGTCGATATGAAATTCATTCATGAGTTCTGCAACACGTGATGTCCAGATCTCGTCGTTCATTCCGCTTTGTAAAATATCGGAAATGATGGCGCTTCGTTTTTTTGCTTGAATGTTCAAGTTGAAATGCTGAAGCGCAAGTTTCAAGGAGGTAAGATCGTTGCTGTAACTGTCGTTCAACAATTGCATTCCGCCAATACCTTTCAATTGTTGCATGCGCATTTCAACGGCCAGTAGTTGCGGCGCTTTTTCTGACAGCTGAGTCAATGAAAGTCCATGGTGCAGTGCTGTTGCAGCGGCAAGTGCGAAATTATTTATGGATATCGTATCAACAAACGGAATCTCTGCTGAAGACAATTCTCCTTTCCAATTGAATGAAATAATGGAGTGTGTTGAAGAAGATTTTATTTCTCGAATGGAAAAATCGTCCTGTGCTTGATTTCCAACTCGAATGATATTCCCACTAAAATTTAATTCAAGGTTTGAAGGAATAATGAGTGTATCGCAGGAACCGAACAGCTTCATTTTTTCATGAAGCAATTCGCTTTGTGAAGCGAAGTTTTCAGCATGGGCGCTTCCTAAAAATGTGAAAACACCTGTTGTGGGTTGAATGATACGCTGAAGTGCATTCATTTCTCCTGGAAGCGAAATCCCGGCTTCGAATAAACCAAGATTGTGCATGGATTCCATCTGCAGTACAGCCAGGGAAACGCCAATTTGCGAATTGAAACTTTTTGGACTTCGAGCAATGCAGAAATCATCGGCAAGCAATTGATTGATCCATTCCTTCACAATAGTTTTTCCATTGCTACCGGTAATTCCGATTACCGGAATGTTGAATTGTGCGCGGTGATGGGCAGCAATTTTTTGAAAAGCTTCGGTTGTGTTTTCAACATGAATCACAATGCAATCATCTGTTAGACTAACATTTTCCGAAACAATAAAAGTTCGAATTCCTTTTTTATAGGCACTTCCAACGAACGCATGTCCGTTGAAGTGTTCGCCAATTAATGGAATGAATAAGGTGTTCTCCGCGTCAACAGTGTGGCGCGTATCGGTGCATATCGTGTGTATGGATTTCGTACTATTCCCACCAGAGATTTTACTCTCAAGTAGCAGAGTCAGATCTAAAACAGTAAGATTTAGTTTCATGCCGAAGTGTTGACTTCCGTGACTGCTTCTTCAATTAAAACTTCTTCTTCTTCTTCTTTGAAAAAACGTCTTTGAAAGAGTAGTATGAGAATAATTCCAACCGAAATAGAAGCATCGGCAATGTTGAAAATAGGTGGGAAGATTTCAGCTCTTTCTCCTGCATGAATAGGCGACCACGATGGGAAGTCGAATTCCTTTGTAAGATGTATCATGTCTACCACATTTCCCATTAGAAATGGAGCGTAACCTTCGGAAGAAAATGCCGCGGTATCTGAATAGGCGATATAATCTTGGAAGTGCGGGTCGAAGGTTGAGCCTTTATCGAAGCAAATGCCGTAGACAGCGCTGTCAATGATGTTCCCCAAGGCACCGGCTACGATGAGCGCTAAACAAAACATATACCCTTGGTGGGTTTTCTTTTTGGTAAGCTTGTAGATGTATATGATAATGGCGGTAACGACAATAATTCGGAAAATGCTCAGAGCTAATTTGCCACTTGTTCCAGGGAACATCCAACCGAATGCCATACCCGGATTTTCAACGAATTGTAAATCGAGCCACCCGGAAATAAGCTCTACATTTTCTCCATAGAGAAAATTGAGCTTTATCCATATTTTTAAAATTTGATCAAGCGCAACAACGCTTAAAATAGTTAAGAGTACTTTTCTCACTATACGAGATCTTACTGCATGTTCTTCGCTTCAATGCTAAGAGTAGCATGAGGCACCAAACGCAGGCGTTCTTTAGGAATAAGCTGTCCTGTAACACGACAAACACCGTATGTTTTGTTCATGATACGCAGAAGAGCGTTTTCTAGGTTCTTAATGAATTTTTCTTGACGTGAAGCCAATTGAGCTACCTCTTCTCGGCTGTTCGTGTCGCTTCCGTCTTCCATCATTTTAAATGTAGGCGAAGTATCGTCGGTACTGTTGTCACCTTCTCTTGAAAGAGATTCTTTCAACTCTTCGAAATCTGAACGCGATTGCTCTAATTTCTCTTTGATTAAAATTTGGAATTCTTTCAAATCGCTATCTGAATAACGTAATCCTTTAACTGGTTCTGCTGGCATCTTCACGGGTACTTTATTAATCTCTGGAGCAGGTTTATAAACGGGTGCAGTTGTTTTTGCCTCGGGTTTCTTCACGGTCGCTGGTTTAGCGATAACTGTTGGAGCTGGTTTAACTTTCTTTACTTCTACTTTCTTTACTGGCGCAACTACTTTTTTCGCAGGAGCAGCTTTCTTCACTGGCGCAACTACTTTTTTCGCAGGAGCAGCTTTCTTTACTGGCGCAACTACTTTTTTCGCAGGAGCAGCTTTCTTCACTGGCGCAACTACTTTTTTCGCAGGAGCAGCTTTCTTTACTGGCGCAACTACTTTTTTCGCAGGAGCAGCTTTCTTTACTAGTGCAACTACTTTTTTCGCAGGAGCAGCTTTCTTTACTGGTGCAACTACTTTTTTCGCAGGAGCAGCTTTTTTAACTGGAGCAACTTTCTTCGCAACTACTTTTTTAGCAGGAGCTGCCTTCTTAGCTGGAGCAGCTTTTTTCGCAACTACTTTTTTCGCAGGAGCTGCTTTTTTAGCAGGCACTGCCTTTTTTGCAACGACCTTTTTCGCAGGTGCTACTTTCTTAGCAGGAGTAGCTTTTTTAGCAACTATCTTTTTCGCTGGAGCAGCCTTCTTTGCAGGGGCAGATTTTTTCGCAACAACTTTTTTGGCAGGGGTAGATTTTTTTGCCATGGGTTTTAAATGTTTTTGGTTAATAGTAAACGTACCACTTCTTCACCTTCCCATTCAACCGCGACACCCCCATCCATTTCTGGAACAAA
This sequence comes from Flavobacteriales bacterium, assembly GCA_044354975.1. Classification (GTDB taxonomy): domain Bacteria; phylum Bacteroidota; class Bacteroidia; order Flavobacteriales_D; family Sanyastnellaceae; genus CAIZGX01. The sequence continues at coordinate 44,649 of JBIKZA010000007.1, read as the reverse complement.
CTCAAGCGAAGAAGCAAGTACTTGACTGCTAATATATTCAGAATTGTTTTTCAAAACATCATTCAGGTAGTTTTCTCCTGAAACTTTAACAATTATTTTATCTGTAACCTCGAAATTAGTTTCTTTTCTCAGGTTTTGTATGCGATTCACGAGTTCACGAGCATAGCCCTCCTCCTTCAGTTCAGGGGTTATGGTAACATCTAAAGCAACCGTTAGGGGGCCTTGGTTCGCTACTTTCCATCCGGGAATGTCAACAGGAATAATTTCCACGTCTTCCGTTTGAAGGAGAATACTCTCTTTCGCCCACAAGTATTCGCCTGTTTTTTCAATGGATAAAATTATTTCTTGCGCATTGTCCAAGGCGAATTGTTGAATTTCTTTCATGAATTTCCCGCACTTCTTTCCAAGTGTTTTGAAATTCAATTTAAGATCCTTTACGATTTTTGTTGTTTGCTCATCGACACATTTCACTGCTTTCACGTTAACCTCACTGCAAATCAAATCCGCAACGCTTTCAATACGAGACTGTGTAGTTTCATCGAGAACAGGAATGCGAATTTCAGCAAGGGTCTGACGAACCTTGATGTTTTCTTTCTTGCGAATAGAAAGGGCCATGCTGGAAATGCGTTGAGCCAAATCCATTCGAGCTTCGAGGTTTTCATCTCGGAAACTTCCATTTTCTAATCGAGACAAATGCACCGATTCGCTGCTGTTGTTCAAACTTTGGTACAACCAATCCGAGTAAAATGGTGCAAACGGACTCATGAGTTGTGCCACTTGTTTCAAGCAAGCGTGAAGTGTAGCGTACGCTGAACGTTTGTCAGCAGTCATTTCACCGTGCCAGAATCTCTTGCGCGCTAAACGAACATACCAGTTTGATAAGTGATCGTTCACAAACGATTCAATGGCACGCGCTGCAGGAGTGGGATCAAACCCATCGAGATTCTTTTGAACCTCGAGCGTGAGCGCATTCAATTTACTTAAAATCCATTTGTCTAATTCTGAGTGATCTTCAACGGCAGGATCATTCGAAGAAGCTTCGTACCCATCTATGTTCGCGTACAGCGCGAAAAACGAGTAGGTATTCGAAAGTGTTCCGAAGAATGTGCGTTGAACTTCAGCTATTCCTTCTGTATCGAATTTCAAATTGTCCCACGGATCGGAATTGGTAATCATATACCAACGCGTTGCATCTGGACCGTATTTTCCAAGGGTTTCAAACGGATCAACCGCATTGCCCAATCGCTTTGACATTTTGTTTCCGTTCTTGTCTAAAACAAGTCCGTTTGAAATCACATTTTTATATGCTACCGAATCGAAACACATCGTTGCAATAGCATGCAACGTGTAGAACCATCCTCGCGTTTGATCTACTCCTTCAGCAATGAAATCAGCTGGAAAGGAAAGATTGTTGTCTATTTTTTCTTTGTTCTCGAACGGATAGTGCCACTGTGCATAGGGCATTGCACCGCTGTCGAACCACACGTCTATCAAGTCCGCTTCTCTGTGCATCGGTTTCCCGCTAGGGCTAACCAATACAATTTTATCTACGTAGGGCTTGTGTAAATCGAAGAGATTATAATTCTCAACCGAATGGTCGTTCGGTTGGAAGTTTTCAAGCTGATTCGTTTCTGAAGTTCCGGCTGCAACACTTTTCTTTATTTCTGTTTGAAGTTCTTCAACAGAGCCAATGCAGATCGACTCTGTTCCGTCTTCGGTGCGCCAAATAGGAAGTGGAATTCCCCAAAATCGGCTGCGTGAAAGGTTCCAGTCGTTGGCGTTTTCCAACCAATTGCCAAATCTTCCAGTGCCCGTAGATTCTGGTTTCCATTGAATGGTATTGTTCAATTCCAACAAACGATTGCGTTTTTCGGGAACTTTAATGAACCAAGAATCCAATGGGTAATAGAGAATAGGTTTATCTGTTCTCCAGCAATGCGGATAGTTGTGCGCGTATTTTTCTTTCTTGAATAATTTCCCTTCGGTTTGAAGTTTCAATACAATACGATCGTCAACGCTTAAATACTGAAGCTTGTCGGTGTCTTTAATGATTCCTCCAAGACTTGCTTTTTGTTTCGCTAACTCAACGGCTTTCTCTTCGTCTGAGTAATACGCTTCTTTCACGAACTCTTCCCCAAAAAGGAATTTTCCATCTTGTATTTCTGGAAGGAAGCGTCCTCTGCGATCGACAAGTGTAAGATTGCCCATACCGTTTTGTTTTGCAACACGGAAGTCATCTGCTCCAAAACTTGGTGCAATGTGAACAATACCCGTTCCATCTTCCGTGGTAACGAAATCGCCGCCAATTATTTTGAAAGCATCGCCGTCGTTCGGTTGTACGAAAGGAAGCAATTGCTCGTAACGAAGATCCAAAAGTTCTTTTCCTGAAATTTCCGAAACAGTTTTATTCGGAATTTTCTTGTCTCCTGCGTGGAATTCTTCAAAGTTTTCTCCGTTCGCTTCAGGAAAATATTTTTCACGAAGGGCAGAAGCAACAATGAAATAAGCACGGTCATTTCCAAATGGAGTGAGCGATTCAACAAGAGAATAATTAATTTTTTCGCCAACGGCCAAGGCTACGTTTGAAGGCAATGTCCAAGGTGTGGTTGTCCAAGCTAAAACATAAATAGGTAGATCTGCATTCACTTTAAGCGTTGCGTTCGCATCAATTAATTTGAATTGCGCAACAGCCGAAGTGTCTTTCACTTCTTTGTAGCAACCGGGCTGATTTAATTCGTGAGAACTCAATCCGGTTCCGGCAGCTGGAGAATACGGTTGAATGGTGTAGCCCTTGTATAAGAGATTCTTTTTGTTCAGTTGCTGAATCAACCACCAAACAGTTTCAATGTATTTGTTGTCGTAGGTAACGTAGGGGTCATTCATATCGACCCAGTAGCCCATATCCTTGGTTAACTTTTCCCAGATGTCGGTGTACTTCATCACTTCCTTTCGGCAAGCGTTGTTGTATTCCTCCACAGAAATGGTTTTGCCTATGTCTTCTTTCGTAATGCCTAGTGTTTTCTCAACGCTTAATTCAATTGGAAGTCCGTGCGTGTCCCAACCCGCTTTGCGATGGACTTGTTTTCCAAGTAGGGTTTGGTAACGACAGAAGATGTCTTTAATGGAACGCGCCATGACGTGGTGAATGCCGGGCATTCCGTTCGCAGAAGGTGGCCCTTCGAAAAACACGAACGGCTGTCCGCCTTCGCGTTCAGTGATACTGCGCTGGAAAATGTTTTCCGCTTGCCAGTATGCTTGTATGTCGTTCGCTATTTGTGGAAGCGATATTCCTTTGATTTCCCTGTATTTGCCCATGGAAGGTTTGAAAATAGAGTGCAAAGATAAAAACAAAAGCGGAGGGTTGACCTCCGCTTTTCAAGTGCGCATGGAGGGACTCGAACCCCCACGCCTCACGGCACTAGATCCTAAGTCTAGCGCGGCTACCAATTACGCCACATGCGCATGTTGCGGTGCAAATATACAATGCTTCTTGGATTATGAAAGTTTTTCTCTTCTGGATTAACTTAAATAGATGAAATATTTCGCTGTTTTACTCTACTTCACGCTGCAATTCGCTGCTGAGAATTTTGCTCAAGATGTCTGTGGTGCACGAATGGCCGCACTTAGCGGAAGTGCCATTACACAGGTCGATGCTTTTTCAGGATTCAATAACTTGTCCGCTTCTGCTCAATTCAAGGGTAGTTCTTACGCGTTTTATGGACAAATTCCTTATGGAATTTCTGAAATAAAAGACGCTGGAGTGTCCATTTTACAGCATTTAGGAACGGGAGTTATGGGGGTGGTATTCCAATCTTATGGGAATACGGAGTTTAATCGTCAACGCATGAACCTGGGTTATGCCATCCCGCTTTCGAATAAATTCAATTTATCGGGTAGTTTCGGTTATTCTTCCACCCGAATAAGTAACGGATATGGAAAGGCGCATACTCTTTGGACGAACATAGGCGCAACATATGACGTTCGAAAAGACTGGAAATGGGCAGCGGTGATTGACCTTCCGGCGAGCGCTTTGAAGAATTCGGAAGAGCTGCCTGCAAAGCTTCGTGTCGGGACAACCTATTCATTCGGAGAACAAGTGGTTCTTTCAGCGCAAGTGATTTCAACAACGAATGCTCAATCTTCGGTGAGTTACGGTTTCGGATTGGAATATTTTCCGGCAGAAGTTTTCGCGATTCGGTTCGGGATGAACACCTTCTGGCAGACTTGGTCGCTAGGTGTTGGCGCTCGATTGAAGAACTATTCGTTCGATGCGGCCGCAGTTGTTCATCCGCAATTGGGTATTACTCCTCAAATCTCTTTGACCTATGGAATGGAAAAGTAAGTGTCTTCTTTTTTTTCTTTTCGGTTGGAAGGGAATTTCACTGTTCGCGCAAGAGGAGAGTAACGCGCTGGTTGAACAGCGCATTGAAACAATTTCAAGTTTTATGGAAGAGGGAAGTGACGTGGATTATTCTTCCCTCACTGAAGACTTGACCTACTTCGCTCGCCACCCGATTAATTTGAACACCGCCGACGCGCTTTCCTTGCAATCGCTTTTAGTACTCAGCGACACCCAAATAAATGCACTCTTCAAACACATGGATTACTTTGGAAAATTGAAAAGCATCTTTGAATTGCAGAGTGTGGTTGGAATGGATCTGCCCACCATTCGTTGGATACAGCCGTTCGTGTATGTGAATGAAGACGATGGATTTTCTGATTTTTCATTTCGAAGATTACGTGAGGAAGGAATGCACGACATTATGTTTCGTTCGAAACGAACTCTGCAAGAGCAAGCGGGATTTATTCCAGATCCGCTCACTGGAAAAAAGAATTTTTTGGGAAGTGAATACGGAACATACATGCGTTATCGTTTTCAATACCGAAGAAATATTTTGGTTGGAATGACCTTCGAAAATGACATTGGAGAACCGCTAAGAAATGGACCCGATTTTAAAAGTGCATCGCTGTTTATTCGTGAAGCGAAAGCGTTGAAGCAATTGGTTATTGGCGATTACCAAGTTCAGTTCGGACAAGGGTTAACCTGCTGGAACAGCATGGCATTTGGAAAGTCTTCGTTCAGTGTGCAAGTGAAACGGAATGCACAAGGGTTGAAGCCGTATTCTTCAGTGAACGAAAGTTCGTTTTTTCGCGGTGCGGGAATTACCGTTGGAAATAAATTCTTAAGCGTAACGGTTTTCGCTTCTCGAAGAAAGTTAGATGCTACGTTCAATGCAGATACTGTCCTTACCGATGATGACATGTCCGTAAGCTCAATTCTTTTAGGAGGTCTGCACCGAACGGAAAGTGAAATTACCAAGAAGAATATGTTGACTGAAATTGTATCAGGAGGAAATTTCCAATTTCAAAAAGGAATGTGGAAACTCGGAACTGTCGCGGTAAAGCGAAGTTTAAGCGATTCCATTGCAGCACGAACAGATTGGTATGCGAACGGGAAATTCACTGGGAAATCACAGAGCGCTGTGGGAATGTATGCTGAAGGCGTGTGGCAAAATGTTTCGCTGTTTGGAGAAGTTTCCCGTAGTTCGAACAATGCATGGGCATACGTTACGGGACTCACTTCTGCGTTGCATTCGCGCGTTTCGGCAACGGTGTTATTTCGGAATTTTGATCAAGATTTTCAATCTGTTTATTCGAATGTAATTGCTGAAGGAAGTAGTGTTTTTCCATCGAATGAGCGGGGAATGTATGTAAGTGTGCAAGCCCAGCTTTCAAAGAAACTAAGTGTTAATGCTTATTCAGATGGGGTACATTATCCTTGGTTACGTTACCAAGTGACGGGCCCTTCGAACTTCAGCGATAATGTCATTCAGTTCAATTACAAACCCGACAAGAAGCACGAGTTCTATGTGCGCATGCGTATTCGCAGAACTTCGATTGATCAAAATATATTGAATCGAATTGATTTCCCAGTGGACAAATTATCGCAACAAATTCGATTGAATTTTATTTTCAGTCCGACTGAAAGTTTGAAGTTACACAGTCGATTAGAATTTGTGAAAACCAATGAGGAAGGACTTCCAAATGAATCTGGATATCTGGTTTTTCAAGATGTCATTTGGAAGAAGATGAATGTTCCAATTAGCGTAACGATTCGTTACGCATTGTTTCAAACAGACGCTTGGAACGCTAGACTTTATGCCTACGAGAACGATGTCCTATACAGTTACAGCATTCCCGCATACTACGGAAAGGGAGCAAGAATCTACGGCATCTTCAAATTCGATGTTCGAAGAAACATAGATGTTTGGTTTAGAATTGCACAATGGACTTACACCGATCGAGATTTTATCTCTTCGGGAAACTCAATGATTAGTGGATTTCGAAAAACAGATTGCACACTGCAAATGCGCATGCAGTTTTAAATTCGTTTTAGAATTTCGTTTTCTATTTCTTCACTGTCCCAAACGCCTTCAATGTCAGGTCTGTTCATGACTTCCTTCATGATTTCATTCTGACGAATTCCGCTGCTTAACGCCTCGTGATAAGGAATGTGACTGAATGTTACTTGCGAATAAAGTGGGATCCATTTTTCCGGATGTTTGCTCGCGAATCTTCCTTCAATTTTCTTTTGAAGAAGGAAATCTTTATCGGCAGTTAAATCGCGCATCTCAATGTAATTGCGAAGGGCTAATTCCAAAATAGCGTCACCGTTTGGCTTGCGCATTTTCCCGTATTCTTTCAATAGTTCTGGATGGTCTTCACCCAGTTCAGTCATGAGGCGATCAAGTTCGCTGCAGTCTTCAAACCCGCTATTCATGCCTTGTCCGTAAAACGGAACAATCGCATGTGCAGAATCTCCCATGAGCGCCACTTGGTTTTTGTAGTTCCAAGGATTGCATTTGGTCATGACTAAACTTGCGGTAGGATTCGTATTGAAATCGAGCAACAATTCCGGCATCATGGCTTTCGCATCTGGGAAATATTTCTCGAAGAAATCAAGAACGTCTTGGTCTGTTTTCAATTTCTCGAAAGAGACTTCGCCTGCAAAAGGAAAGAAGAGTGTGCATGTGAAACTGCCATCTATGTTTGGAAGTGCAATCATCATGAACTCCCCGCGTGGCCATATGTGCAAACAATCGATGCGCATTTGGTGAGTGCCATCTGCGTTGGCTGGAATCTCCAATTCCTTGTAGCCGTGGTCTAAATAGGCTTGCGAATATTCGTTGCGATCGAGTTTCGTCATGCGCGCGCGAACGGCGCTGAACGCTCCGTCTGTTCCGAATATCTGATCGAATTGTTGACGAACATTTTCACCATTTTTTCCTTCGAAAACAATAGTGTTAGTGTCGAGTTCAACATCGATACATTTGTGTTCGAAGTTCAAAGAGACGTTCTCGAATTCCGAGGCACAACGTACTAACGTTTGATTCAAAATTCCTCTTGAAACACTGTAGATGGCTTGACCTTCTTTTCCATAAGGTTGGTAGGTGAGTTCTCCTGTCACTGCGTGCATAAGCCTGCCGCTCATAGGAAGGGCGACTTCTTCAATTTCTTTGCGAATACCGGCGCCCTCAAGACCTCTCCAACCGCGATCGCTTAACGCGAGGTTAATGCTTTTTCCTTGAACAACTTTCACGTTGCGAATGTCTGAGCGACGATCAAAAACCGACACCGTGTATCCGCGTTTCGCGAGGTATACCGCCCATAAACTTCCAACTAATCCTGCCCCAACAACGGCAACGTTTTTTTTGCTCATATTAGATAGCGTTTAATGCATTTGTTAAATCTTCAATCAAGTCTTCTGCGTCTTCAATTCCAACGCTTAATCTCAACAATGAATCGGTAATCCCACTTTTTTCTCTTTCCGCTTTTGGAATAGACGCGTGAGTCATTGAGGCCGGGTGACCGAGCAATGATTCAACTCCACCGAGTGATTCGGCTAAGGAGAATACACGAACGTTCTGTGCAAGTATTGAAGCGTCTTCGAAACGATCTCCTTTCAAGCTGAATGAAATCATTCCACCGAAATCGCGCATTTGCTTTTTTGCTACTTCATGATTCGGATGCGAAGGGAAACCAGGCCAGTATACCTTTTCAACCTTTGGATGGTTAGCCAAGAAGTTCGCTACTACAACACCGTTCGAACAATGTCTTTCCATACGAACATGTAATGTCTTTAATCCGCGCAATACCAAGAAGCTGTCTTGTGGACCCGGTGTGGCTCCGCATGAATTCGCAATGAATGCCAATTGCTCATATAGATTGTCGTCGTTGGTGCACAAAGCGCCCATCACAACATCGCTGTGTCCGTTCAAATATTTCGTTGCGCTGTGCATAACAATATCCGCGTTCATGTCTAACGGATTTTGAAGGTACGGTGAAGCGAATGTGTTGTCTATGACAGAAATCAAATTGTGCTTTTTTGCCAACGTCACGCACTTTTCGATGTCTATGATTTTCATCATCGGATTCGTTGGTGTTTCTACCCACAACATTTTCGTTTTTGCGTTTATCGTTTTTTCAAGCAAATCGAAATCGTGCATGTCTATGAAGTGAAAAACGATTCCATATTTTGCAAAAACCTTTGTGAACATGCGGTAGCTTCCGCCGTATAAATCGTCGGTTGTAATGACTTCATCTCCGGGAACAAGTAATTTGATGATAGCATCTGCAGCTCCCATTCCGCTAGAGAAACACAATCCGTGTTTTGCGTTTTCTAACTCAGCCAAACAACGTTCTAGAGCGACACGCGTCGGGTTTTTCCCACGCGCATAGGCATAGCCTTTGTGAACTCCTGGAGATTCCTGAACGTAAGTTGAGGTCTGATAAATAGGAGTCATGATGGCTCCTGTAGTTGGATCGGGCTCTTGTCCCGCGTGAATGGCTTTGGTTCCGAAACGCATGGTGAAATTTTTCCGCAATTTACACCTAAGCGACCACAAACAAGCAGAACTATTTACACGTTCTTTTCAATATACTTGATGATCTGTCCTGCTATATCAACGCCGGTTGCGGATTCAATTCCTTCTAGGCCTGGAGACGAGTTTACCTCAATAATTAGTGGACCCCTCTCGCTGCGGAGCATATCTACTCCGGCAATTCCGAGTTTCATTGCATTAGCAGCTTTAATGGCAGCAATCTCTTCTTCAAGGGTAAGCTCAACAACTTTCGCGGTACCGCCTCTATGAAGATTGCTTCTAAATTCTCCTTCCTTTGCTGTCCGCACCATAGCGCCAACAACATGTCCGTCTACTACAAAAGCACGAATGTCTTCTCCACGAGATTCTTTAATGAACTCTTGAACGATGACGCGGGCTTTCAAACCGTTGAACGCTTCAATTACTGAAACCGCGGCTTTTTTGTTTTCAGCAAGCACAACACCCAAACCTTGTGTTCCTTCTAAAAGCTTTATGATTACAGGTGCTCCACCGACTTCTTTCAGTGTGCGTTCAACGTCTTTTGAATAGTTGGTGAATACTGTTTTTGGAAGGCCAAGTCCCGCGCGAGATAATATCTGTAAGCTGCGCAGTTTGTCTCGCGAACGAACCAATGCTTGAGATTCCACCGCAGTGAATACGTTCATCATTTCAAATTGACGAACGACTGCCGTTCCGTAGAAAGTTACGGAAGCTCCAATACGCGGAATAACAGCATTGACGCCCGTTATTTCTTCTCCGCGATAGAGAACTTTTGGTTTTTTCTTTTCAATCACTAAGTCGCATTTCGAGTGATCGATTACGCGAATTTCGTGACCTCTTTTCTGAGCGGCCTCGACCAAACGCATGGTGCTGTATAGCTTAACGTTTCTAGAAAGTACAACTAAGTTCATGATGGAATTGTGTGAGGCAAATTAACGACTATTCTTTATTGAAATTGTTAAGGGAATGTAATTTATTCTGAGGGAAAGATGCGAAGCAAGATGTTTCACAAGATGCTTCGCAAGACCTTTCGGAGAATCTTTCGAAGAATCTTGAAACAGATGTTTCACAAGGTCCTGTGGAAGAGGAATTATATGAAAAGATTCTTGTTTAGAGCGAGGGTTTCCGGGGAATTGACGTGAAGTTTGGCGTAGTTCGCGGCGCCTTGAGACCAGGTGTGATATTCGTTAGGATCGAGATTCACGAAGAAATCGAGACATTTTGCAAGGGTGGTTGAATTGAGCGATGAAGATTTCCCTGCGAATTCAGCTTCAAGATTTTTCCAAGGTGTGCTGTCAGATATAACTATTGGGGTTCCGTAAGAAAGCGCCTCTGCAATAGCATGTCCGTAATTTTCACCCCGCGAAGGCAGGAAGAAGAGGTGTGCTTTTTCGTAAAACGCTTTCAATTCATCTTGATTCTTATGTCCGTGTATTTGAATTTTAATGGAAGAGAATTCTTGTTCGGCATTTAGCATGACACGCACAAGCTCGGCATTTTCTTTGAGACCCACAATGTCCCATTGCACTGTCATGTTAGGATTACACTTACGAACGGCATCAAGTGCCTCGTAATAGCCTTTTTCAGGACTTATTCTTCCAACGGTAAGGATGCGAAAGGGTGAGGTGAGTTCCTTTTTTAAATCGGAAATTGCAGCGTTGGAAATGTTCGGGGCAATGCGAATTTTCGCATTCGGAAATTTTTGAAGTATTTCCTGCTTCTCTATTTCACTGGTTGCGTGCCAGGTAATATTCGAATAAAGTTTATTGATTTGAGTCAATAATAGAAACAACTTTTTCTTGAATCCTTTTTGTTTGAAGGCTGCAGGCTTCAACATTCCGCGTGGCGCGAGAAAAACTCGTGCACTCAAACCGTTCTTGCGACAAACCTTTAGAGGAAGCAGCGTAAACTTTGGAGACCACATGGAATTCAAGTAAATTCTTTCGGGATTTATTTTAGCATAAATTTTTAAAATAAAATCTTCAGTCAAGGAATTTTCATTCAAATAATAAACTTGAATATTTGCTTGAAAACTCGCTTGCCAAGAATCCGATTGAATGTTCGCGTATGGAATTGTGCAGTTTAAATCGGTGTTTCTTGTTACAACATAAAAACTATCTGAGCTGTTTTTCATGAGGGAAATCAACGATTGTATGGGACCACCTGCCTGAGATCCTGGGAAAAACCAATCGGTGAATACCATTATTTTCATGACTCGAAACTAATGTTATTGTTTTTCATCCAATGTCCTAAGACCGAAAGGTGCCAGAAGGAAATAAATGACTTTTCTTCATTGCCAAGTATAAATTTATTCCAAGCCTTTCGAAGCACTTTTTCGTTTACAACGTCTTGCTTATACAGTTCATTGAATCCCTCTTCCGTGAAGTCACGCAATTCATTTTTCATCCATACACTCCATGGCAAAGTGAATCCCATTTTCGTTCTGTTTACCACTTCGTGTGGAAGCAGATCGGCAAAAGTTTCAGTAAGAAATTTTTTGGCTGAAGAGGGATTCTTCAAATTCGTTGAAAGATGTGTTGCAAATTCAACCACCTGATGATTGAGAAAAGGCACGCGTATTTCAAGGGAATGCGCCATGCTCATTTGATCGCTGTCGCGAAGCAATACATGTTGCATGTAAGACTCTATCTCGGCTGCAGACACTCGGTTTAAAAGCGGAGCGTTCTTTTCAAAAATAAATTTGAAATTCTTCTCTATTTCGAAATGTTTTGTTCTTCTTGACAATAATTCGTTCGCATTCCAAACTTTTCGAACAAGCGAAAATGCAGAAGCCAGGTCTACATGTTTCAACCCCAACAATTCGGCTTTCTTTCGAAGTGATCGATTGGAAGAGAAGGTAGAGAGTAGAATGGAAGTTGATTTTCTAAGTGGGTAAGATAATTTTAGAAGGAAGGATTTTTCAATACTTTGCATGTATTGAAAAACTGGATATCCTGCAAACAATTCGTCCCCTCCCAATCCAGAAATGGCTACTGTAATTCCTGCTTCTTTCGCGGCTTTCGAAACAGCATATGTATTCGGTCCGTCGCCACTTGGAAAGTCTATGGCAGCTATTGCTGCCGGAATGTCTTTCAGAAAAGCATTCGCGCTTAGATTTATTTCGTGATGTTGTGTGTTGAATTTTTTTGCAACGAGCTGCGCATATTTTCGCTCATCAAAGGCCTCTTCTTCAAATGAAATTTGAAACGTATTTATTTTTTCACTTTGAACTTCACTCATTAATCCAACAAGCAAAGAGGAATCAATCCCCCCACTCAAGAATGCTCCGAACGGAACGTCAGCACGCATGTGTTGTGCAACAGATTCACGTAGGGTGGTACGTAATAATTTTTCACTACTTTTTTTATCGGATAGTTCGTAGGATGTATCATCCAATAATCGATAATAGCAATGCTTGGTTGTTTCGTTTTTGTTGAAATGCAAGTAATGTCCGGCCTCGAGTAATTGAACATTTTCAATCAATGTGTTCGGTGCACAAACCGTTTGTGTTTCAATGTATTCCTCTAGAGCACTGCGATTTAGTTTTCTAGGAATGGCATCGCTAGCTAGTAAAGCGCGTAATTCGGAGGCGATGAAACATACGTTATTTTGCATTGAATAATACAACGGCTTCATGCCGTATCTGTCGCGAGCGACGAAAGTTTCAGCGGTTTCAATGTTGTGAAGGACGAATGCGAACATGCCTTTCAATTTTGAAAGACATTCAATTCCATATTTCTGAAATAACTCTAGAATTACTTCTGTATCGCTTTCGGTTTGAAAGGAAACGTCCTGAAGTTCGTTCGCTTTCAATTCAACATAATTGTAAATCTCACCGTTGAAGGCAATGACCCAGTTTTTATTGGAAGAAAGCATGGGTTGGTTGGCAGAGTTTTCAGTGTCAATGATTGAAAGACGTTTATGACCTAAACCAATATTGTCATTCGTATAACATCCGTCTGCATCTGGCCCGCGATGGGCCATTGCAGCATTCATCCGCTCGAGTGTTTCTCGAACAAGAAGCTTTTCTTTTGGATGAATGATGGCACTTATTCCGCACATGAATCGTTCAGCATTTTAGTGAATTGACCTACCCAAATATCCGATGAAAATTGCTGGGCGATGTCCGCACTGTGATTGCCCATTGCTTGAAGCGCATCGAGTGGGGTGTTGAATATTTTCAAAAGTTTAAGTTTCAAATCGTCTTTTGAATGCGGATTAAAGGAATAACCATTCTTTCCTTCCAACAATAAATCCTGCTGAGCTCCAACTGCGTTCGAGAGCAACAAAGGTTTTCCGAGAGAGGCCATTTCATGCACAACAACGCCCCAAGGCTCGTAAATACTTGGCAAAACAAAGGCTGCAGCATTTTCTAGTTTTTCGCTTAATTCTTTGGGTTGAAGAAATCCATGATGCACAATAGACTGGTTCAATACTCTATTTGGAAATAATACGCCGGTCCCCGCAATGTTTAAGGTCCAACCCGAACGTTCATTCGGTTGAATGGAAAGAAACGCTTCGCAGAGGAAATCTAAATTCTTGGCTGGAATGTATCGGGCGATGCACCACAGTTCTTTCTTTTCCGAAAGAGACTTTTGTTTGATGCGAAAAACATCTTCGCACGTGTAAAACCCTTCCAACGTATTTTTCGCTGAAAATCCCAATTTACCTGAGGTTTTGTATTGAGCTTTTCCAGGAATGAAAGCGAAACGGAAGATTTTTTTGTATTTCAATTTGAAGTAAAAACTTCCTAGGATGAATTTCATGTTGCGTTGCCATGCGGTATCGAAGGCTAAAGCGGTGGGTTTATTCAAAACCTTCATCCATTCAATATATTCGCTGTCACTCCAGCCGCTGCATAAGATAAACGACGGATTGAATTGTTGAATTTTCTTCAAGCTAACTGCGGTTTTAGAGGTCGCAGTAATATTTGAATGAAATTCAAATTGAAAAGGGGCTTCGGAATTAATGGGATAGCTAACCAGTAAAATTTCGTGATGAACTGCGAGTTTATTCAAGCACTCCACGGTATAACCGGCTAATTCCCTATATAGAATTAAAATCTTCATGAGGCGGCTTCAAGCTTTGCTTTGGCTTCTTCTTGCGCAGCGCGTTCAATCTTGTTGTCCTTTGCCAAATAGAAATACATCCACAAGAAAAATGGGAATCCGTTTAGGAAGTAATGGCCTTGACGAGCCAAGTACAAAATAATGATGAGTGCAATTCCATTCGACATGACCCAATGTTCTTCAGAAGCTGCGCGCTGCTTGAATATCCAGCATTTGAACAGAATGAAGAACATCACGACCAGTCCGTAAATTCCCGTTTCCGACATGAGTCGCAGTGCCATAGAGTTCGCATCCATTTTATTGAACTCAATGTCTACCGCTCCCGTTAGGTTTGTCAGGGAGTATTTATCGAATGCAATGGGATGAGAGCCCAGCCCAGTCCCGAAAAGCGGATGACGTTTGAAGTTTTCAAGTGCAATCTGATAGTTGTTGTACAATACGAAACTCGAACCGTGAATGTCATAGCTCTTGTAGTTCTTCGTTTCGAACATGGTGAATGTTCCGTCCCATCGATCGGTAAATTCAGGTACGTTTTTGTAGGCGTAATCGAAGGAAAAAATGAATAAAGGAACGAAGATGATAGAGTATTTCACTACGCCAAGATTCAACAAGAAAAGAACAATAGCCACGAAAATTCCAATGATACCAAGACTCGAGTAGGTGAGAAGATAAGCAACAATAATAACCGCGCTGTGCCAGCGACGAATGAAAAGTGTTTTGCGTGCAATGGTGTTGTAGAGAGCCACAAAAAAGGCTGGTGCTACAACAGCAGCAAAGTAGGATGGCTCAGAGAAAACAGAATTCAATCGTATTCCAATCCCGCCAGGTGTAAGACTCCATTTATTGAACAACCAGTTGTAATTGTACCCTGGAGTAAATCCGACGAAGAATGAAACGAGTTGAAATAGACCTATAAAAGATACGAGGAGTGATCCTACCATGTAATACTTGAACAATTCCTTTAATTTAAAGTCGAAAACCTGTATGACATAATGGTAGAAAAGAACTGATGCGAAGAATCCTACAAATATTTTCGTAAACATGGTGGAAGAGTTCTGTCCTGCAGCGACATACACAATTCCGGAAATAAGTAATGGAAAAAATAATAAAACCGGCCATTTTGGCAAACCGAATTTTGTAAAGAAAATAGGAAAGAAAATAACGAAAGCTAGGTAACTAACATAGGCTTCGAAAGGCTCTTTAAAAAACACGTACGACGAAATGAAGATGGTAATTAAAATGGAGATAACTGTAAACCATCTAAACATCTTCTTGGGCTATTTCGTTTTTGGTTTTTGGTTGCGCGTATTTTTCTTTTAGGCGAATGAACGCCATTTCAAAAATATGATAACTTAACGAAGATAAGGCCACCGTGAGTAAGAACGAAATTCCGTAGAGAAGCAAATGCTGTGGTGTAGTAATATCGTTATCTAATACAAGGTATTTATCAAGGAAATGGATAGTGAAAACGATACACATAACATGAAACATATAGAAACCGTATGAGATTCTTCCAAGGTATTGCAAAGTGCTATTCTCAAATCTAAGCAGTGATTTTTCGTTGCTAGCAACGTTCAAAATAATAACCAAGAATGAAATGGAAAAGAACAAATGCAGAATGTCTTCAAATGCCGTGGGGGTGAAATAAATTAGAATAGGCAGTATTACCACCGATGTAATCTGCGAAATAGGCCTGTAAACGATGCGGAGTATTTTCTCCTTGTTGTTGAAAAGAACATAGGCTCCAAGTCCTCCTAACGCCATACATTCTAATTTTGACATGGCCAAGAATTTCTTTAAAACTATGAGTGCGTCTAATTTCACAAACGGTACAGAAAGGAGAATTATTCCTTTTAAAGCAATGATTGTTCCTGTTATACAAAGAATGGATTTGAGTACATTTTTACTTTTCCTAATGAGGAGTGGCCATAAAAGATAGAACTGCTCTTCCACGCCAATAGACCAAGATTGTCCAATGTTAGGGACAGCGGTAGTATAAATAGAGAACGCCAGGTTAGGCATGAAGAAAGCGAAGAGCGTGAGGTTGCCCCAGAAATTTTGCTGAAAGAAATTGTCTTGTCCAGGAACTGCGAAAAAATCGAGGTAGGGAAGGACAAAGAACCCGAGAATAAAGATTAAATAATACAGTGGCCAAATTCGAAGAGCTCTTCGTAAATAGAATTTCTTAATCGCAATTGAATTGTTTTGTTCTTTTTCTTTTAGAAGCAAAAATGTAATGAGAAATCCACTGAGCACAAAAAAGAAGACCACTCCCAAGGCACTGCTGTAAGCGATAAGTGGAGAGAGCGGGTCAATTTCTTTAGACATAACCGACTGGAAAACGGAGAACTTGGTTATTCGTTCTTCAGGATCGATCCAATGGGTCCCGAAACCTGTGAATTTTTTAATTAATTCAACGTGCGTGAAGAATACCGCTAAAGCAGCAAAAAATCGCAAACTATCAAGTCCTTTAAAATACTCCTTCTTCACTGAAAATTTTCTTTGTGGTGAAATTAAGACTTTTCAAGGATGCGTTGAAAAATATCTATGGTTTCGGCGGTTATTAGGGACCAAGTGAATTTCGACTTGATTTTATGAATTGATTGTGTAGACAACTGGAGAACTTCATCTTGACCTAACTCCAAAGCCGCTTGGATTGAAGTGCTAATGGCGTCAACACTTTTTGGTTCAATTAAAAATCCGTTAGTGGTGTCAATTAGCTCTTCTACCGCACCAACCCTCGTTGCGATAGGAATTAATCCACGGCTCATTCCTTCCAACAACACATTCGGCATGCCTTCGGAAAGCGACGGAGCAATTATAAAAGTATGTTCGTCGACAATTTTGTTTAACTCATTCACGTCTTTCACTTCACCATAATAGTGAACGTTATTGCGCTTAATTTTTTTGGAAGGAGGAATTGCGCCTACGAAAGAAATTTCTAATTCTGGCATGGAATCCACTACCTGCATGAGCTCTTCAATTCCTTTTCTTCTTTCGTAGCGTCCAACAAAAAGAAATTTAAAATTAATAGGAAGGTTTCTTTTTTCGAGCAGTGAGCTGTTGCTTACCGCACCTGGAATTTCCAATATTTTAGGTGTGGGAATTCCTATACGATTTAAGATTGAAGTGATTTTCCCACCATAGGAAATACAATAATCTGCCTGATTTAAATTCCATTTGACAGGTGATTTCAATAAATATGATTTGATTCGCTCGCCAAAAGTTGCGGGTTCTTGGAACATTTCCAACCCATGAAAATTCACCAGGATTGGACCAGTTTTGATTTTGTTCTTTTCCCTTTTTTGCAATAAGTCCCAACCACTGAATCCCTTCACGTAGATTAAATCGAACAACGAAAGTTTGTCTTTCAGCAAAGCCGTTATTGTAAAAGAATATTGATATGACTCTCGAATATAGTGCCCCGGCATTCCGTTGGATTCTGGAAATCGTAGCGTAAGAACCGTTAGGTTTTTTGAATTCCCGAAGAGTTCCTGCACTTCGTCGTTTTTCGGAAGGAGATTTCCCCCATAGACGCAATGCACCAGTGTCACCTCATTTCCTGTCTTCAAGAGTTCATTACACAAATTGAAACTGTGCCGTTGCATGCCACCAGTGACGTAGGGTGTAATGCCATCGGTTAGCAAGCAAATATTCATTGTGCTGAATTTATTTGTTGAAGAACTTTTTGTGCGTTGGCTCTCCAATTGTGCTTTGCAAATACTTTCTCTTGAAATTTTTTGGCTTTTATTTCGAGTGCATCGACCTCTGTTATTGAGGTTAATAGCGCCTCTTGAAATGCATTATCGTTGTTTTCAAACAATAGCCCTTCTTCGTTTGACATAACATCTGAAACCCCAGCCTCCTTGACTGCGAGAATTGTTTTCCCGAAAGCACCGTATTCGAACAATTTTACCGGAGAACAATACCATTCAGTGTTGGGTAATGTTAAAATATCCATTGCTGAAATGTAATTGTAAATGTCTTCTTTTGGAACAGATCCTGTGAAGTGAACACGCGAAGAAATTCCAAGCTCATTGGCGAGTTTTTTCAATGCTGGAATAAGATATCCGTCTCCAACAATTAAAATGGAAATGTCTGTGTAATTCAATTTTGCAACTCCTCGAATCAGTCGGTCAACGCCGTGATATGGGAAAATTGACCCTACAAATCCAAGGACTGTTACTTCTGAAAGATTGAATTGTTTGTTGATTGTTGCAACTCGCGATTCGTTGATTTGTATTTCGTGTTTTTCTATGGCATTCGGAACCACAACACATTTGCTCGAGCTTATTTCGAAACGTTCAATGAGGTAGGTTTGAAGTGAGCTGGTTATAGGCAGAACTATATCCGCCGATTGAAGCAAGGACTTCAATTTCTTTTTGCCAATGAAGGCAATGAAGGAAGGTGCTTTTTCAAAGGATTTTACCTCCTCTTCGAAGGGAGCATTTATTTCAACAACGTGTTTTATGTTGAAGTTGGAAAGTATATCCACACTGCCATTGCTCATCCATGCAGAACGTTCATAAACGATATCTGGATTGAATTTGTGAATAGCGATTTGAAGTTCCTTCGCTGCCTGCTTATCGAGTCTGGATTGCTGAATTTCTTTGAGTGTCCTCCAAAGAATATTCGGAATTACTCTCTTAAATAATGTTTTGAGGGAAGTTGATGGAGCGATTGAAGCTGTTGATAGCGGCTTCTTCCCAAGAACTAAAATTTCAACGGTGTGTCCATCTTCTCTGAATCCATTCACCATTCCTCGCATGTGACTTCCATAGCCCGTAGGCGCATCAAAGTACAAGGCAGGATGTGGAGAATAAAATAGAATCTTCATGAATTATTGAAAGGTTTTCATGTGTTCTAATATTTCACAAACGCGGCTGGCGAGTGAATTTTTTTCATTCGCTTCTTGATTGAAATCATTGGGGTTTGAAGCTTTGTTTTTAAGTAGCGATTGGAAGAAAATTTCCCAAGACGTTCCTCTGTTTTCTTCTTCAATGCTCTTCAATACTACGCCGCTAGGGCCAAGGTACAGATAAGGTGTTCCTAAGGTTTGGTAATCGAAATATTTTGTGGTGAAGAAATCCTTGTTGTGATCTGCGAGAAGAATCATACACCAATGAGCTTGCGCAATGCGGTCTTCAATTTTTTTTCCAATGGAATCGGTGATGCGCACACAGGGATGATGCTTAAAAATTGCTTTTATTTTATTGAAACTCGAGGAGTGAAAGTTTATGTTCAGGCGCTCGTAAAGTGCTGGATCGAACTCACGAAGTTTGGTTAGGTCTTTCGCAAGTTGCTCTAGATAAGGCTCTGTGTCCAGATAAATTTCGCCTCCGTATTCAATTATAATTTCTGTGGAAGAGAACCCGGATGATTGTTCGGTTAGTTTTGGTTCTGAATGAAAATGCTTCAGGTGAAAGAATTTTGTATTTTTAGAAGGAATGAGATTCAGCGAAGAAAAGTGTTCCAATATCTGCATAGCAGGCGCTGAAAGAACGTCGGCACATTGAATTACGCTTTCGGCTTTTTTCTCTTCTACTTTCTTTCTCTCGGGACTTAAAAATGGCATGCCGTAGAACTGAGAATTCAGCCAAAGATCGCGAAAGTCTGCCCAGTATTTAATTTCAGGACGACCATTTTTCCATTCGGCAACAACGCGAAGCATGTCCCAAGGAGCGCCTGTCGCAAACACCCATTCAATCTGATATTTTTTTGAGAGTTCATTCAATTTGGAAACGAGATGTGTTTCCCAACCAAGGCTTATGTCGTAAGGTGTGCCTTTGTATTTTTTTTTAACTAAGTGGAGTGCTTTTTTGTATTGAATTTTTTTGAAAAAACTCGTTGGTTGTGTAAGCAAAACTTGAGGATAAACGCGTGGTAATGAATGAACAAAAATGTTATTACTCATTACTTCTTCGCTCCATACTGATTTGTCTGTATCGCTCATAGCATCCGCTTTTACTACGTGCACAATAAAATTTTGATCAGCGAATTCTTTAGCTAATTTACCCCATCTCCTTCCTCCAATTCCTTTGTTCGGAGGGAAGTCGTAATTAACGATTATAATATGTTTTTTAGTAGTTGACATTTATATGTTCGGCAACGTAAGCAATTTGATCTTTTGTGAGTTCTGAGTACATGGGCAGCGAAAGAATTCTTTTCGTTAATCTTGCTGCAACAGGATAATCTGCTTCGGTGTGATGGAAGCGTGAAGTGTAACAAGGCATCAGAGGCAGAGGAATAGGGTAGTGCACTGCAGTATCGATTTGCGCTACTTTCAGTTTTGCCATCAGTCCGTCGCGGTCTTCATGTTGAATAACATAGAGGTGAAACACGTGACGGAAACCTTCTCTTTCGATTGGTTTCACGACATTTTCATTCAGGAGTGAATGATATAAATGCGCGTTTTTTCTTCTTCCCTCTGTCCAAGTTTCGAGGTGAGGAAGTTTTGTGTTTAGCACAGCCGCTTGAATACCATCCATGCGTGAGTTTCTTCCTTCGCGGGTGTGGTTGTGTTTTCCTTCTTGACCATGATTCGCTATGGTTCGGGCGATTTTCGCAATGTCGTCGCTGTTGGTTACCATGCCGCCTGCATCGCCATAGGCACCTAAGTTTTTACCGGGGTAAAAACTAAAACTAGCGGCGTGTCCGAAGGTCCCTACCTTTTGTCCGTGTATGGTCGCAGCATGCGCTTGCGCGCAGTCTTCTAGGACGAGTAGGCCGTGTTTTTCTGCAATCGCTATTAGCGCATTCATGTCAACCGGATTTCCATAGAGGTGAACGGGTATGATTGCTTTCGTACGTGGTGTTATGCGCTCTTCGATTTTCGAAATGTCAATGAGAAAATCCTCATCAACATCAACGAATACTGGAACACCTCCTGCTGTTGTAACTGCCTCTGCTGTGCTAATCCAGCTTATCGCCGGAACAATTACTTCATCGCCAGGCTGAATGCCCATGGCAACAAGCAGAATTTCTAAACTATCGGTTCCATTTGCGCAAGCAATCGCATGCTTCATACCCATGAATTCGCTGTAACTTTTTTCGAAAGCATCAGCTGCGGGTCCGCCAACGAATGAAGTGTTGGAAATAATAGAAGAAATAGCTTTATCCATCTCAGATTGAATGGATAAATATTGTGCTTTAAGATCTACAAATGGAATATGCATTAACGTATTTTTTTTGCGGGATTTCCTACATAAACCCCTGGTTCAGTAATATTCTTAGTAACAACAGCTCCTGCTCCAATTACAACGTTATCGCAAACTGTAACGGGAAGAAATGTGACATTCGATCCAATGGAAACATGATCGCCAATTTCTGTTGAAGACCATTTTGATTTATCGTTTCCTGACGGCCCTCCTTCTTTGAATAAATCGTTCGTGAACATAACCCCGTGTGCAATGAAACAATCAGATCCAATTGTTACCAATTCACAAATAAAAGTATGACTTTGAATGCGAGTGCGGTCTCCGATTTTTACTCCTTTTTGAATTTCAACGAAGGGCCCCACAAAAACCTCGCTTCCAATTTCACATTCGTATAGATTCACGGGCTCAACGATGGTAACTCCTGCTCCAAATTGAACATCACGAATTTGTGCGGTATATTTTTTTACATCGTTCATTTCAGAAGGTTCGCGTAATTTTTTCAATTATATCAATATCTCTATCTCCTTGAGTGTCTTCTATGTTTTGTCCAACTCTTGTTTCTTTTTTCCTCATAATACTAGCAATAATTCTGTCGTGATTACTGATTCTTCTTTGGTATTCACCGAAGGCGTTGTTGCTACTCATCGGTTGCAAAGTAATCAATCATTTTTGAATTTCCACCACCTTTTGATTGAGGAACTCCTTCAGTGTATAATTTTTAAGTCCTCGACGATCGAAGAATTCTTTTTCAGTTTCTTCATTGGCAAGGATGATTGCGGCTTCAAAGCTTTCGTAGCTCGAAAGACAGAGGTTATTTAATGGGCTTCCTTCAATAGGAAAGGAAGATTGAAATTGAGTGCCAATAAATGTTTTATATCCTAAAGCTAAACGCTCGAAGATCAAAGTAGAATAGGCCATTACCCCTATGTTGACTTTGTAAAAGTTCTCGCTCGATTTCATTTCAGTTGGTGCGACAAGGCTATTCGTGTCTTGGAATAAAGAAGAATAGAAATGCTCAAATTCGCTATCCTTTCTTTCCTTCGGATGAGGAAAAATGATAAGTTGAAAATCAGAGTGTTTTTTGAGAAAAATCTGCAAAGATTCTAATATAAACATTTCGTTTTCTTGAATATTTTGTCCAAATTTGGCGTGACCCGCTTTTCTTCTTACCCACTCTCCATGCGAGTAGAATCCTAGTGTTTTTTTTGGTGGAAGGGGTGCGTTCGAATAGCAATGTGAATAGCGCAGATATTGTTCGGGCGGCCAATGGAGAATTCTTGAAATGTACCAGTGTGAAAAACTAGGAATTTCTTCCATTTGATATGCGCTTGAGACAACCACATCGTCGGCTATCATAAACGTGTTATGTCCAGACAGAGGGCCGGGCGAGGGGATTTTTGTTACCTTTATTCCTTGCTCAATAAGGAGGTAAGCGAGTGCGTTGCTATCTTTTTCAAACGGCGTGAAATCGAAAAGTTCAGAAATAGAATTTGAAAGAATAAAGTTAAAAACGCTTGTCCATTCAACAATTTCGCGCAGAAGCAGGGCAAGATTAGCCCTTCTCGAATCGAAAAGACATTGAATAGATATTCTCAAAGCGAACAAATGATATTTTATGGGGAAATTTGAGATTGTAAGTTCTTCTCTTACCAAAATGTTGAGCGTTTTAAAGTGCGAATTTGCCGTAACATATTCTTCCGCAATTTCTTTTTGATTGGCAGTGGAAACCAACAAGCAAGGGGCTTTTGGAATGAAAGTTGGTTCAATTATTTTTCTTGAAACAATGCGTTTCCATTCTTTGAATCCGATCAACAAATCATTTTTCGCCCTATTTGGAAGGCGATAGGTTAAATCATGAAGAAGTCTATGCTGAAGCATGCGCAGCTTTATATCTTCAGAGGCCCTCATCGGACGCTTGAGAAGTCCCTTCACGAAACGAATGGCAGTATATAAGTTAGGCATTTCATTCATGAAGCAAGAGTAAGAAAGAATCAAGGTTTTTATTCCAACTGAGTATCGGAAAATTGAAATATTTTGAAAGTTGCTCGGCTGCTGCTTTTGCTCGCACACCTGTTTCGCACAGAAGAATACACGGACGATTTATTTTTTCGATTACCTCTTTGAGTTCTGAAGCTGTCACAGAAATGATTTCAGATGGGAGCGAATCGTCTTCACCCAGAAAAAATATTGGAGTACTGTGATCTTGAAGTAATTCTTGAACAGTGATTGATACCTTGGTGTTTTTTTCTTTCGGGTTGAAATGGAAACGTGACCAAAGCCCTGTGTTTCCATCGAAATAATCGATAGCACCCACGAAAGGACAAGGATTCAGTGTCAAAAATTGAAGTGCTTGATGGACAACATGAATGCCCACTGAAGCCACCACTGTTGGCCAAACGCCATCAACGGTGCAATCGCGCTCTACTTTGCTTGCATCTTGGACATGACCAAAGAGCATGGCGCTGGTTATGCTGTTCAAATGAATGAATGCACTCGAACCGGCATTGACCTGCGCTGCAGCATAGAATAATGGAATTCTTTGTTTTTCGAAATGTTGGGCCAATTCAACTTTCGTTGCGAGCCTATCGGTGAAGTCGAAAACCAGATCAAAGGCTACCGCAAGTTTTTCCGCTCGCGGCTCAAACATTCGTTCTTCAGAAAAGATTTTAACTTTTGCAAAGTGAACCGAGCAGTATTCCTTGAGGACCAGTGCTTTGTTTTTTCCAATGTCACTTGGAGAGAAAAGATGTTGCCTATTTAAATTGGAGGCTTGGACTAAATCACCATCGAAGAGAGTAACATTTCCAATTCCTGAAGAAAGTAAATAAGGAAGAGCGGCGTGCGCCAAACCCCCGCATCCGATTAGAAGAAGGTGCTTGTCTTTCAGATAATCTTGGTCCCAGGTCATTCTGTTAAAAGGAGTCATTTTCGAATTGCAAGATAGTTTAGAGTGTGGCTTCGGGAATATTTTACTAACAATTTTGTTTGTTAAATATTTGAAAATGAGTAGTTAAGTAAAGAAAATGAACACGAAAAGCAAAAAAAAGTGCGTTCGTCATGAAAAGTTGTACTTTTGCGGTCGTATTTAACCTTTAAAAAACATCAAGACAATGTCTGAAATTGCACAAAAAGTTACCGAAATCATCGTAGATAAACTCGGTGTAGAAGCATCAGTAGTAACCCCTGAAGCTAGTTTCACCAATGATTTGGGAGCAGATTCTTTGGATACTGTGGAGCTTATCATGGAATTTGAAAAAGAATTCAATATCGCTATTCCTGACGATCAAGCAGAGAAAATTGTGACTGTAGGTCAAGCGATTGATTACATCACAGCGAATAAATAATCACTCGGAAATTATTCAACCTTCCCGAAAACTATGGAGTTAAGAAGGGTCGTTGTTACCGGACTAGGAGCATTAACACCCATTGGTAATACTGTCCCAGAATACTGGAACGGTCTTATTAATGGTGTGAGTGGTTCCAATCTTATAACGCGCTTTGATGCCAGCAAGTTTAAAACGAAGTTTGCTTGTGAGATCAAAGGGTTTAACATCGAAGATCACATTGAGCGAAAAGAAATGCGCAAAATGGATCCTTACACGCACTATGCTTTAGTAGTTGTGAAGGAAGCCATTGTAGATTCTGGTCTCGATGTAGAGAAGGTGGATAAAGACCGTGTTGGCGTCATTTGGGGTTCTGGGATTGGTGGTTTAAATACCTTCCAAGAGGAGTGTATTAATTTCGCGAAAGGAGACGGAACACCGCGTTTCAATCCTTTCTTTATTCCTAAAATGATTGCTGATATTGCCTCTGGTCACATCAGTATTCAGTACGGATTCAGAGGTCCTAATTACACAACCGTTTCAGCTTGTGCTTCTTCAACAAACGCTTTAATAGATGCCTTCAACTACATTCGTTTGGGTAAGGCAGATATCATAGTAAGTGGTGGCTCTGAAGCTGCAATTTGTGAAGCAGGTGTTGGAGGATTCAACGCGTGCAGAGCGCTTTCTGAAAACAATGAGAATTTCAAAACAGCTTCTAGACCTTTTGACAAAACGCGCGATGGATTTGTTTTAGGCGAAGGTGGAGGTTGTCTTATTTTAGAAGATTTAGAGCACGCCAAAGCGCGTGGTGCTAAAATATATGCCGAACTTATCGGCGGAGGAATGTCTGCAGATGCGTATCACATTACTGCCCCACACCCAGAAGGTATTGGTGCAATCAACGTAATGAAGAACGCGCTTTCAGATGCAGGAATTACTGCAGATTCAATTGACTACATCAACGTTCACGGAACGTCTACCCCTTTAGGAGATGTTCAAGAAGCTAAGGCCATTCAAAATATTTTTGGAGAGCATGCTTATAACGTAAATATTTCAAGTACCAAGTCAATGACGGGTCACTTGCTAGGTGCTGCTGGAGCCGTTGAAGCTATCGCATCTATCTTGGCTATTAAAAATGGAATCATTCCACCAACGATTAACTTCGTAAATACCGATGAAGCTTTAGATCCGAAATTGAACTTTACTTTCAATACGGCACAACATCGTGAAGTTAATATCGCAATGACTAACACCTTCGGGTTTGGTGGTCATAACACTTCAGCCATTTTTAAGAAATACGAATGATTTGGAAGTTCTTTTCCAAAGCACATCCCAATAGGGAACTTTTCTCCTATATACAAAACACCTTTCATGTAAAGCCCAAGAATCTTGCGCTTTATGAGACAGCTTTGCGTCATGCAAGCGCTGCCGATGAAATTCAACCAGGAATAAAAAACAGCAACGAGCGATTAGAATTTTTAGGTGACGCCATTCTAGATAGCATTGTTGCCCATTATTTGTTTTCGAAGTATCCCGCTCTTACAGAAGGAGAACTAACCAAAATGAAATCGAAGATTGTTCGTCGAGATAATCTCAACGCAATCGGGTACGATTTGAAATTGTATGAATTTTTAAATGTCAGTATCGGCAAGCAGGAAATTCACGAAAGTCTAATTGGAAATGCGCTGGAAGCCTTATTTGGTGCACTTTTCCTAGATAAGGGGTATAAGGTCACTAGGGAAATAGCATTGAAATTATTGAAGGAGCATGGGCTCGACGAGCGTGTTCACTTGGATGTGGATTACAAAAGTAAATTGCACGAATGGGGACAAAAGACCCGTAGGCATTTGGTATACATCGTACGTGAGCAACGCAGCACTGGAGCGCAAATGTTGTACACTATTGCGTTGGAATTAGATGGTAAAGAAGTGGGAAGAGGTACAGGCGGTTCAAAAAAAGCTGCGGAACAATCGGCTGCGGAAGCTGCAGCCAAAGTAATATTGATAAATTAAAACTGAAAAATATGTACGGAAAAATGCAGGAACATTTACAAACTGAATTGAACGATATTCGTGAAGCGGGTTTGTTCAAAAGAGAACGTATCATTACCACCCCGCAGGGAGCAGTTATTCAAACCACGGAGGGGAAAGAGGTTTTGAATTTTTGCGGAAATAACTACCTCGGTCTTTCGAGCCATCCTGCAGTTCTAGAAGCTGCAAAGGCTACCATTGATTCTCACGGATTTGGAATGTCGAGTGTTCGTTTTATCTGCGGAACACAAGACATTCATAAGACTTTAGAGCATAAACTTTCTGAATTCCTTCACACAGAAGATACCATTTTATATGCTGCTGCATTTGATGCAAACGGGGGTGTTTTTGAACCGCTGTTGAACGAGCAAGACGCAATCATTTCTGATGCATTGAATCACGCCTCAATTATCGACGGCGTTCGTTTGTGTAAGGCCGAACGCTATAGATATAAAAATAATGATATGGCTGATCTTGAAGAGCAGCTGAAAGCCGCTTCAGGTGCACGTTTTAAACTTATTGTAACAGACGGTGTGTTTTCAATGGATGGCTACGTGGCACAGTTAGATAAGATTTGTGACTTAGCCGATCAATACGGAGCAATGGTTATGGTAGACGAATGTCACGCTACTGGTTTCATTGGTAAAACGGGAAGAGGTACAATAGAATTAAAAAACGTTTTAGGACGAGTAGATATCATTACTGGAACTTTAGGCAAGGCCTTAGGCGGTGCAATGGGCGGATTCACCAGCGGAAGAAAAGAGATAATAGATTTGTTGCGTCAACGTTCTAGACCTTATTTGTTCTCAAATTCACTGGCTCCATCTATCGTGGGTGCGTCAATTGCAGTAATGGATATGCTTAGTGCGTCTTCAGATTTGCGCGACAAACTGGAGGCGAACGTCATACGTTTTAAAGCTGGAATTAAAGCAGCTGGATTCGAAATTAAAGACGGAGAAAGCGCAATTGTTCCGGTTATGTTGTACGACGCGAAACTTGCGCAAGATTTTGCAGATGCGTTGTTGAAAGAAGGGATTTATGTGATTGGATTTTTCTTTCCAGTGGTTGCAAAAGGACAAGCGCGCATTCGTGTTCAGTTGAGCGCGGGTCATGAATTCGAGCACATTGACAAGGCCATAGAAGCTTTTTCCAAAGTTGGAAAAGCACTAAACGTGATTCAATAAATATGTCGAAATATTTAATCGTAGGACAAGGGCTAGCAGGAACACTGCTAGCCTTTTCTCTTCTTGAAAAAGGAGAAGAAGTGTTGCTTGCCGACGATTATGCTCATGCCTCTGCTTCGCAAGTAGCTGCAGGCATGTGGAATCCAGTTACTTTCAAACGGCTTGCGGCCTCTTGGTTAGTGAAGGAAATGTTGGAGGAAATGAATGCAACTTTTCTGCGATTGGAGAATAAATTACAAGCGAATTTTTTTCATCAATTACCCGTCGCAAGAATTTTCAACACCATCCAAGATGCTAATTTTTGGGATGAA
Organism: Flavobacteriales bacterium; assembly: GCA_044354975.1. Lineage (GTDB taxonomy): Bacteria > Bacteroidota > Bacteroidia > Flavobacteriales_D > Sanyastnellaceae > CAIZGX01. The sequence goes on along the minus strand of JBIKZA010000007.1, from coordinate 16,693 downwards.
AAATCCGATCAACCAGAAGTTGGACGATATCTTTCCGCACGTTCAAACAAGAGCGTGCAAGAGAATTTCCATTCGCCATTTGGAAACAGTGAAGTGAATGAATGCGGCTGGCTGAATGTTCCTTTGTTTCGAGAAGCTGCAAAAAATTATTTCATTGAACATGCAAATTTCATTGAGGAAGCTGTGAATGAAAGTGAAGTTCAATTCCTTGAAAGTAGTGTTGTGTGGAAAGGAAGAACTTTTGATAAACTCATTCTTTGCAATGGAATAGGCGTGAATCAATGGAAGGGTTTGGAAGGCCTAGATTTAATTCCGAACCATGGACAAGTACTGGATTTGAAAATTGAAAATTTAGAAATAGACACCATCGTTAATTTCGGTCAGTTTTTACTTCCATTTGGAAATGAAAAATTTCGTTTGGGTGCCACCTATGATTGGAATGAAGTTCCAGATGTTCCAACCGAGGAGGCGAGAGAGCTTTTACTTTCCGAATTGAATTCAAGATTGAAGAAGGAAGTTGTGGTTGAAAGTCAGAAAACAGGTTATCGTCCCACCACCCGCGACAGACGACCCATCTTGGGATTCGCAAAGGGCAATGAAACACTAGGTGTCTTTGGCGGATTAGGTTCGAAAGGAGTGCTTCTTGCACCGTATTTCGCGAAATTGTTTACATCTGTTTTAACGGAGGGAATTATTATTCCGAAGGAAGTAAATACCGCGCGATTCTAACAATTCAAGGTGAAGAACCTTTGAATTAGTCTACGATTCGTCCAATTTGTTCAGATAGATTTGTTATGCGCCTGAAATGCGCGAAAAATGAAACGGATCTATTTACTTCTCCTGCTTTTGGCTTCGAGCCATTGGATATCTGCACAGCAGATAGATGAAGGAGATTCACGTGCTATGATTCAGGCCAACTTCATTTATCAGTTTGCGGTAAATAGCAACTGGCCGTTAGAAATGAAGAAAGGAAAATTTCTGATTGTCGTTTATGGAAATGACGCGGTCTACAAACATGTTGTAGAAAAGTATGCCATGAAACCAGTTGGCGCGCAAACCATTGAGGTGCAATCTTGGTCCGATTACAAACCGGGATTAGTCAGCCATATTGTTTTTGTGGACAAATCGAAAAAGGCCGACTTTGCAAGAATCATTAAGGAGATGAAGGGTAAGAACACCTTGGTCGTGACAAACTGGGAAGGTGCCTTGGGAAGCGGTGCAGCAATAAATTTTAAAACAGTAGACAATTCCATTCGATATGAATTGAGCGAAGCGGCATTCTCTGAAAAAAAGATTACTCCTGGAAATAAAATTTTACAATGGAAAGTTCAATAGTATGAAGCAAATATTCTTTCTTTTTCTAATTTTATTGGCGAGTGCTCAAAGGGTTTACACGCAAGTGAATCCGCTTGTAGCGAAAGCTGCTGAATTGTGCGATGAAAAGAAATACGACGAAGCGCTTGCTCAAATAGATGAGGGCTTTAAATCGGCCAGTTTGAACTCAGATCCGAATGCATGGTTCGTAAAAGGATTTATTTTAAAAGAGCTTTACAAACAAAAGGAAGCCAATCAACGCCAGAGTAACTACAGATACCGGAGCGTGGCTGCATTAACCAAAGCACGCGAATTCGATTCAAACTTGGAATTCGCATCAAACATAGATGCAGCTTTTCAATACATAGCCTTCACCTATTTCAATGACGCCTTGTTGCGTTCTGCTGAAATGGACAACGAATCCGAGAATGAACCGCTCGACCTATTCAAAAAGTTTGAAGAGCTTTATAAAGGTTCAGATGTTGAACTCAAAGATTTGAAGTTAGAATTCAACAGTAAAATGGCAGAGGGGCACTACCGAAACTGGATAAAAAATACGGAGGACACTCACCATTACGTATTGTGTTTGGATTATTATTCTAAGGTTCTTTCGTTGGATAACAGAAACTGCACTGCCAACTTAAACCTTGCAATAGTGAACTACAATCAAGGTGTTTTCATGATTCGTAAGATTGGAGCTCAGACCGATATGATGGACTTAATTTCCATTCAAGATGAAAGTGTGAAAAAGTTTAAGGCTGCCATTCCATATGCTCAACAGGCCTTTGCTTCATGCAATCCTGCTCCAACCAACTACAAGGTACTTATGTTTGTGAATCGCGCCTTGGGAAGGGAAGAGGAATATCTCCGATTGAAGAAAGAGTCAGAAAAAAAATTCAAATCAAATTAATTACAATCCATGAATTGGTTCTTCAACAAGAAGTATCGTCTTGGATTTGGCATCGGTGTCATCATATTCATCGTTGCAGGAACGTTGGTCATGACCATGATTACGTTGCAGCGGAGTTATGATATTAATCGGAAAATTAACGATAAGTATGTTCCATCTATTGGACGCTTGCAAGACTTAGAGAGCTATACGCTTCGTTCAAAAGACTTAATTAAAGAATGGGCATTTGTTCAGCGCGTAGAAGAAGATATTCATCGCAAAGAAATGAAGGCAATTAGTGACAGCTCACTCACGAATTCATGGAACCGGCTCAAAGAAGTTAAAAGTAATTTCAGCAAAGAAGAACAACAGAAGCTCGATTCGTTAGAAGTCAGAATAGCGGTCATGTTGGTTCAATACAAAGAAGTTCAAGATATATTACCCACCTTCGACAGTTACAGCAATCCAATTGCGTTAATGGAAGCTGAATCATATTTTATTGAAGGAAGTGGAATCCCTTTGGTGGTTGAAGAAGCAGAGGTCATTCTGAATGAATTGCGCACAAAGCAAACAGAACGAATGAATAGGGAAATTGAAGAAATGAATGTTCAGTTCTCTCGTTTGACTGGTGTTCTTGTAGTGGTTTCATTGTTCGTTTTATTTGCGGGAATTGCCATTGCCTACTTCACAACTAAGCTGAGAAAGCAAAAAGAAGAGTCAGACGTTCAAAAGGAACAATTGAATTTATTGTATCACGATTTGACTGACAGTATCAATTACGCTCAAAGACTTCAAAATACAATCTTACCGAACATTGGCGCGGTGCGACAAATCTTCAACAAGAGTTTTGTTTTTTATGTTCCGAAAGCTGTTGTAAGCGGCGATTTTTATTGGTTTAAGAATGTAGGAGGAAGAAAATTGTTTGCTGCTGCAGACTGCACGGGACATGGTGTCCCCGGAGCTTTCATGAGTTTGGTGGGTCATAACTTTTTGAATCACGTGACTAAAGTTTTTCTTGATCCTTCACAAATTCTAAATAGCGTAAATCGTTTGGGTACAGAGGTGCTGCGGAACAATAACACTGGTGTTCGCGACGGTATGGACATTGCGCTTTGTGCAATTGATGAAAAGGAAATGATGTTGGAATATTGCGGTGCGAACATTCCACTTTACGTTGTCAGAAAGAATGAACTTATTGAATTGGCTCCAACCAAACGAAGCATTGGAACCTTCGGTGAGCGAGGTGAGTCTTTTGCTACACAAAAGTTTCAATTGGAAAAGAACGACATGGTTTATGCGTGCAGCGACGGTTACGCGGATCAATTTGGTGAAGAGACGAATAAGAAATTCATGCGGAAGAAATTCAAAGAAATTCTCACATCTATATCAAGTCTAGAAATAGATGCGCAAGAAAAAACCCTTCACGAAACGTTTGACGCTTGGAAGGGTTCAGTGGAACAAACCGATGACCTTTTAGTTATCGGAATTCGAATCTAATTATTACGAAGCGAGGCTTGAGCGGTCTGCTACATAAGTGTCAACCGGATTCACGCACAACACAGGTATCTGCGCATCGTTGGTGATTAAGTGCTGTTCGTAGCTTGAGTTGAATACATTCAACAGAGAACTCTCGTAGAAATTCATAATGCAAATCAAATCAGCTTCAACCGCTGCGGAGTATTTCAATAACGATTTCACGAATGATCCTTCTGATTTCGTTTCAGTAATTTCAACTTCAACAGGAATGTCCTTTGAGCTCAAATACTCTACAGCGTAATTTAAATTACGATCGAGTTGATTTTTTAGGAACTCATCGGTTTCATTCGGTGAAATCAAATACACTTTCGAGTTAAAGTACTTCGCTATATCTCGAACTGCACTTAGTTTTTGCTTGGTTTCTTTGTGCAAGTCTAACGGAACAACCAAACGGTGATATCCTTGCTCACGAATGGTTCTCTCTTGAACAACGATGAAAGGAATAGAACTTTCAGTAACGATTTTTAATGCGCGGCTTCCTGACATGAACTGCATGCCGCGAGCTCCATGTGTTCCCATAATAATGAGTGCTGCATCCATTTCCGTTGCAGCCTTATCGATGTCTTCAAAGATGTTACCGATTCGGACGTGAGCGTGAATCTCAACGCCATTTTCAACACGAACGCGATCCTTAAGCGCGTCTAACTTCAGGCGTGCTTCAGAAACTTGTTTCTTGTTTTCTACAATGTGAATCAGATGAATATCGGCAAGAATTGTTTTGCCCATCAAAAGTGAATGTTCAATGGCAATATCGCTCACCTTAGTAAAATCGACTGGCACTAAAATTTTCTTAGAAAATCCCATAATAATGTTTTTTGCAAAGGTAAATGAATTGAGTGCTATCCGTTAAGACTAAAATCAAGTACCTGTTGGAAAAATAGATCCGGAGATTCGGCGTGAGGCCAATGTCCGGAATTCTTCACTTCGGTAAGCTTCACTTTCGGGAAATAGGCTTCTAGCTGCGGTAAGTCTTCATTCATAATGTAATTCGACAGTTCTCCTTTGATGAATAATGTGGGCACTTGAACGGCGGTCTGCAACGGAACTTCTGCAAGAATCTCTTCAATGTGTTTTTCCAAAGCATTTAAATTGAATCGCCAATCTAATTTCCCCAGCTCTTTCCAATAGAGATTTTTAAGCAAAAAAAGCTGAGTGGCCTTGTCAACCGAAGATTTGGCGAAGATGTCTTCAGCTTCTCCTCTAGACTCTATTTCATCCAAGGGTACTGACCGCAATGCTTGAAAAACGGCGTCGTGGTGACGAGGATAGTGTTTCACACCCATATCTACCACAATGAGTTTTTCAATTAAGAATTCAATCTCTTGCGCAACGTGCATCACTGTCTTTCCGCCCATGCTGTGACCCAAGAGTATCACGTCGCGAAGGTTTTCAGAGGCAATGAAATCAATGGCGTCTTCACACATCAGTTTGTAATTCATTTCATCGGAATGAAATGACCGTCCATGATTTCGTTGATCTATGGTATACACACAGAACCCTTGTTCTGCCCATCTTTTAGCGTGCGTTGTCCAATTATCTCCTGTCCCAAAAAGCCCATGAAAAATGAGCATTGGTTTTCCTTCCCCGTATTTACTGAAATGTAATTTCATTTTACATCAATTCGTTTTTGTACATCTGCACTGTATTTTCCAATCCGAAATACAGGGCATCTGAAATAAGCGCATGGCCTATAGAAACCTCGTTGAGATGGGGGACCTGTTGCGCAAAGTATTTTAAATTCTCCATATTCAAATCGTGACCGGCATTAATGCCAAGTCCCTCTTTGTGTGCAGCTTTCGCTGTTTCAATAAATGGCGCTACAGCCTTTTCTTTGTCAAAGGAATAGCCAACAGCGTAGCTTTCGGTATACAATTCAACGCGGTCTGTTCCGGTAGCCGCAGCTCTTGCCATGAGGGCGGGATTGGCTTCCATGAAAATACTCACACGCATTCCATGTGAGTGAAGTTCCTTTACTACGCCAGATAAAAAATCGAAATGTGTCTCCAAGTCCCAACCGGCGTTGGATGTAATGGCATCGGGCGCATCGGGAACTAAGGTTACCTGGTGTGGTTTCGATTGAATCACCAATTCGATGAAGTCGGGAGTTGGATACCCCTCTACATTGAATTCAGTTTTCACAACTTTTTTCAAAGCAGGGACATCGGCATAGCGAATGTGACGTTCGTCGGGTCTTGGATGCACTGTAATGCCATCGGCACCGAAACGTTCGATGCGCTGCGCTGCCACAATGACATCAGGTGTATAGCCGCCTCTTGCATTGCGAATGGTGGCGATTTTATTAATGTTTACGCTAAGTGCGATCATGTATTCAAAATTGGTTGTGCAAAACTCGGCAATATTCGAATTCAAATTCACGTTGTGGAACGAAAAATGCATGTACGTTTAACCGTTCATCCAAAGATGCTATGAATAAAGCCCTAAATTTAATATCGAAAAGCCTGCCCGTGCTCAGTCGCGGAGATTCGGCTATGCACGTATTAAATTTAATGGATGAATTGCGTGTGAACGATTTACCTGTGGTTGAAAACGGATTGTTCATAGGTTTAGCCAATGAAAGTGATTTCCTAAATGCGGAAGTTTATCAGGGTGAAGTTCAGGCTGAACTCGATTTGCTAAATGTTTCTGTTTTACCAGATTCACATGTTTTAGACGTTTTGAAGGTGGTCAGTGAAAATGACGTAACGGTAATTCCTGTTGTTGACGAGGGAAATAACTACCTCGGCAGTATCACTTCTGCCGATTTGCTCGATCATTTAGCAGAAATGTTAGGCGTCATGCGCGAAGGAGGAATCATTGTATTGCAAGTATTCGAGCGCGATCACAGCATTCAGCAAATTGCACGCATCATTGAAGAAAACAACGCAAAGATCTTAAGCCTTTCCGTGGTTGCAGTTTCAGAGGGGAATTTGGAGATGCACATTAAAATTGATCTACCTGATTTGAATCCTATTCTTCAAAGTTTAGAGCGTTTCAATTACAACGTTTTGAGTAAGTTTCAAGCTGCTCAGTACGACGATGAGTTAAAAGATCGTTACAATGAACTCATGCGTTACTTGAATATGTAGCGTTTGCTGAAAAGCGCTACCTTTGTTTTTTACACGATATGTTAGTATATATTTTTGGAAAAAAATTCGAAGCCGACTTGGCTCCAGCAGTGCAACAATTTCTTGAGAAAATGGTGCGACGCGGAATTTCAATATGCGTCTTCAAAGGATTTGAACGTTTTCTTGAATCACACATTCAAATTCCAGCACACACCACCTTCGAAGAAAATTCGGAATTTGAAAATGCAGCAGCGCTGTTCAGCTTTGGTGGCGATGGAACATTTTTAGATGCCGTCAGACTCGTAGGTTCTAAACGTATTCCGCTGTTAGGAATCAATACAGGAAGACTCGGATTTCTCTCTCACGTGAGTGTGTCAGAAGCAGACGAAGCCCTCGAACAGTTTGTAAATTCCGAATACACCATTGACCCGCGCTCCTTCATTCAAATTAAATCGGAACAATTCGATTTCGGTGATTTCCCTTATGCGTTGAATGAAATTACAATCAACAACGCCACGCGGAATGAAATGATAAAAATTAACGCGTCGGTTAATAAAGCCTTTTTGAGCAGTTACTGGGCAGATGGATTAATTGTAGCAACCCCAACAGGATCTACCGCCTATTCGCTCTCTTGCGGCGGGCCTATAGTAACACCGAATTCGAATAATTTTATTATCACGCCAATTTCTGCCCATAACCTCACGGCGCGTCCGCTTGTCATTGGAGACACTTCAACCGTTAAGTTGAAGGCTGATTGTAGGTCTGGACAAATACAAATAACATTAGACAGTTCGCAGTACGTGGCAGACAGCGGTGTAGAAATTACATTGTGTCGCGCACCATTTGAACTGCAAATGATACTTTTGGAAGGAAGAAATTTCTTCCGAACCATTCGTAAGAAAATGGGTTGGGGACTTGACATTCGAATAGATTGACAATAATTAATTGAAAAAAGCATTGTGCAGGTATGAATAACCGTTTACTTCTTTTGGTGTTGTTTTTAGTTGGAAACGCCGCGGCAATGGCTCAGGGACTGAGCAAAGAACGAAGCAAGGAGCTTTCTATTTCGGTAGGAACGGCCTATTACATTGGTGAGATAAATCCTGCGAAGCATTTTGGCACTAAAGAAAAATTAGCCCTTGGAATCGCTATTCGAAATAATTTGAATAAGCGATGGGCCATTCGCACAGGCCTAACGTACGGAAATGTTGAGGCTTTCGATTCAGACAGTAAAGATGCTTGGCAACAGAATCGAAATTTAAATTTTAGAAATCGCTTTTTTGAAGGAAGTGTCATTGCCGAGTTGAACTTCTTCAATTATCAAATCAACTCAAAGCACAACATTTCTCCATATTTATTTCTTGGTGCTGCTGTTTTTCGAATGAATCCAGAGGGAATGTATAACGGCTATTGGCACCCACTTCAACCCGCCGGAACTGAAGGGCAGGGTATGGCAGGTAAAGATGCGCTGTATAAAACAACTGGATTCACAATGCCAATGGGTGCCGGATTGAAATGTAACATTAAAGGGTTGCTTGGATTTTCTTTGGAATGGGGAATGCGCAAAACGTACACAGACTATTTCGACGATATTTCTGGAACGTATGTGAATCCGACCATGCTAACTGCCGCTCGCGGACAATTGGCTACGAATTTAGCCGATCAGAGCCTCGTTCAAGAGAATAGCAATAACGCCTACATGCAACGCGGAGACCCAGGAAGAAAGGATCTTTACTTCTTTTGCATGGCCTCGTTAAATTTCAGAATAGACAAAAAAGGAAATAGCTGCGCAACCTGGCAGTAATTGCTTGTCTAAACACGGGCTTTCCGTATCTTCGCACTCCGATGAAAAGTGCCTTCGATCAAATAGACTTGAGTAAGACTCCACGCCATGTTGCCGTAATTATGGATGGTAACGGACGTTGGGCCAAAAATCAAGGTAAAGACCGGATATTCGGACACTTCAATGGGGTTGAATCTGTGCGTGCAACCATAAAAGCCGCACGCAGGGCTGAAGTTGAGTTTCTTACGCTCTACGCTTTTTCTACTGAAAATTGGAATCGTCCTAAAGAGGAAGTAGACGCCCTCATGGATTTACTCGTCACCACAATTATTAGCGAGTTAGCGGAACTTATGGAAAATGGTGTTCGTTTATTGGCCATTGGCGATATTGAACAACTGCCTCTAAAATGTCGCGATGAGCTGAATGCCGCAATGGCTAAAACTGCCGAAAACAAAGATGTTACCTTGGTATTAGCTTTGAATTACAGTGCTCGTTGGGAAATAGTAAACGCGGTGAGATCAATTGTTGCACAACAAATACCGGCTCAAGACGTTACGGCTGACGTGATTGCCCAAAACCTATCTACTGCTAAAATTCCTGACCCGGAATTGCTCATTCGCACAAGTGGAGAGCACCGCATAAGTAATTTTTTACTGTGGCAAATCGCTTATACAGAATTGCATTTTACTCCAATTATGTGGCCTGAATTCAGAGAAGAACATTTTTTCGAAGCACTGGTGAGCTACCAGAGCAGAGAACGTCGATTCGGTATGACTTCAGAGCAAACAGAACAAACGAAATAGAAAAGTTGAGAAAGACGCTGAAATACAATCTCCCAAATACCCGAGCAATTTTGTTTGCTCTTTCGGTCATTGCGTCTTTATTCGTTGCGCCAGCTCTGCAGGCTCAAGTTGAATTAGGTACTACCATTGACTACGCTGAACCACGTAAAATGAAGGTTGCAGGAATAACAGTAATGGGCGCGGAATATACCGATGCACAGGCAATATTGCTTTTTTGTGGTTTGAAGGTGGGACAAGAGATAATGATTCCAGGAGACGAAATTGCTGATGCACTTCGTAAACTTTGGAAGAATCAGTTGTTCTCTGCAATTGACATTCGTCTGGCAGAGGCTCGAGGAGATGATGTTTTCTTGGTTATTGTAGTGAAGGAACTTCCGAAACTCGGAGTGTTCAAGTTTGAAGGAATAAAAAAGGGCGACGCAGACAACATTCGCGAAAAAATGAAAATCCGTTCAGGAAATATCGTGAACGAAAACCTCAAAGCTACTGCGACCAATATTATCAAGGATTTTTATGTAGAAAAGGGTTACTACAACGCTAAAGTAAATATCGTTGATAAGCCTTATCCAAATTTGCCCAACGCCGTTGAATTAACATTCGACATTGAGCGCGGAAATAGAATTAAGATCGAAGAAATTGAATGGGTAGGGGCAGATAAGATGTCTATAGCGACGTTAAATCGCTCCATGAAAAAAACGAAGAAAGCTGCTTTCTATCACGTATTCAAATCATCTAAATTTTTAGAAGAAGAATACGAAGAAGATAAAGTAGCAGTAGTTGCCCGTTATAACAAAGAAGGTTTCCGCAATATGAGAATTGTAAAAGATTCTATCTATGCTGTTGGACCCGAGCGTTTGAAGATTCGAATTACACTGGATGAAGGAAATAAATTTTATTTCAGAAACATCTCGTTCATTGGAAATACAAAATACAGAAGCAACTCTCTCGATTCAATTCTGAATATCAAAAAGGGAGATGTCTATAACATGGAGGTGCTTCAAACCCGTTTGAACATGAATCAAACAGGACGCGATGTTGCTTCGTTGTACACCGATGACGGATACTTGAATTTTTACGCCTATCCAGTTGAGTCTTTGGTTCCGCCAGATAGTATAGACATTGAAGTGCGCATGGGCGAAGGCCGTCAATACCGCATAGGAGTTGTGAGTGTTTCTGGAAATTCGAAAACAAATGATCACGTTATTTATCGTGAAATCCGAACGCGTCCTGGCGATTTATTCAATCGCTCAGATTTGATTCGTTCACAGCGCGAATTAGCAAACTTGAATTACTTCAGTCAAGAGGCATTCGATATACGCACGAATCCAAGAGCCGACGAAGGATTGGTAGATTTGGAATATGTGGTGGAAGAAAAACCTTCCGATCAAATTGAATTGTCTGGTGGTTGGGGCGGTGGACGCGTTGTTGGATCATTGGGATTGAGCTTCAACAATTTTAGTATGCGCAACTTCTTCAAGAAAGAAGCATGGAGTCCACTTCCAACCGGAGATGGTCAGCGTCTTTCGATTCGTGCAATGAGCAATGGTGCGTTTTTCCAGTCTTACAATCTAAGTTTCACAGAACCTTGGCTAGGGGGTAAAAGACCGAACTCTTTGTCTGTTTCGGCGTATCATAGTGTGCAATCGAATGGACAAAAAAAATACATCAGCGATGCTCTGAATCCACTTCGTCAATCGTTGATTATTACTGGTGCATCTGTTTCTTTTGGCCAGCGTTGGCAGAAGCCTGATGACTGGTTCTTGTTCTTCGGTGGGATTTCCTATCAGCACTTTGATTTGAATAACTACGGGTCTTTCTTCTCTTTCAACAACGGTTATTCGAATAACCTTGCGGCTAATTTCACCATAGAAAGAAGTTCATTGTCTGAAACCATCTATCCAACGTGGGGTTCGAAAATTACCTTTAGTTCGAAATGCACGTTGCCATACACATTCTTGGGTGAGAATGTATTTGGAAAATCGTATGACTACCCCAGCATGACCGATCAGCAAAAAGTAGATTGGGTGGAATATTACAAATTGAAATTCACAGCGAATTGGTACACCTCTTTAAACAAGCATAAAACAAATAAGTTAGTCTTACACACACATGCAGGATTTGGTTTCTTGGGCACTTACAACAAGAGTTTGGGACAATCGCCTTTCGAGCGTTTCTATATGGGTGGAGTTTATTTGAGTGGATATTTGTTGGACGGTCGAGAGATTGTCAACTTACGCGGCTACGATGATTTGTCTTTAACTATGCCAAGTGATCGCGTAGGAGCTCCAGTAATTACAAAGTATGGTGCTGAATTGCGCTATCCTATTTCATTGAATCCTCAAGCAACAATTTTCGCCTTGGCTTTTGCTGAAGCAGGAAGAACTTGGGTAGATTTCTCGGATTACAATCCTTTCAATTTATACAAATCAGTAGGTGGCGGACTTCGAATCTTTTTGCCTATGTTTGGACTATTAGGATTCGATTACGGATGGAGATTGAACGATGTGCCTAATGCACCCAACATGGCGCCAGGTCAGTTTCACTTCAGTATTGGTATGAACATGGGTGAACTTTAAAAAAACGAATGATGAAAGCAAATTCAAAAATTAAATTCATTTTTTCTTTTGTGCTGATGGTTTCAACATTGTCGTTGAGCGCTCAAAAATTCGCATACATAGATTCGAAGTATGTTTTGTCGCACATGCCCGAGTATGTAGTAGCTCAGAAGCAGATCAATGAACTAAGCGCTGAATGGCAGGCTCAGGTGGAACAGAAATACACAGCCATTGAGCAATTGGAAAAGTCATTTCAAGCCGAAAAAATATTGCTTACTGAAGAAATGAAGAAGAAGCGTGAGGCCGACATTAACGAACGTCGCGAAGAGGTGAAGCAATATCAAAAATCCAAATTTGGCGTTGAAGGAGATTTATTCAAAAAGCGTGAAGAGTTAGTTGCGCCCATTCAAGAGCAGATATTTCAAGCCATTGAAGACATTGCCTCTCAATCTCAATATATGGTTGTGTTCGATAAGGCCAGTCACTCGAATATGCTGTACACCAATCCAAAGCACGATATTAGTGATAAAGTATTGAAGAAAATGGGATTGAAACCAGGAGAGGTATTGGATAAAGACGAAGATGATAAGGAAGATTCGGAAGAGAAACCTGGCGAAAAACCAGGCACCGGAACAGGTCGTCCAGGAAATGATCGTCCAAGTTCACCGAGGAAAGGCAACTAATGCGTATTTTTGGTACTGTCATTGAATAGAAGAAAAAAAAACATACAATCATGAAGAAGACAATTTTAGCAGCACTATTTATTTCATTGGGATTTGGTGCATTCGCGCAGAAGTTAGCGCACGTAGATAGACAAGCAATCCTTTTGCAAATGCCTGCAATGAAAGGCGTTCAAGCCGATATGGAAACTGCAAAGAAATCCTTCGAGGGAGAATATGTGGTTATGCAAAAAGAGCATGACGATAAGGTAGCTGAGTACGAAACAAAATCGAAGATGGCAGTTAGCGCAGGTGGATGGCCAGAGGCAATTCGCCAAAGTAAAGCACAGACCATTGCAGATCTTGAGCAAAACATGATGGATTTCCAACAGACCGCAAACGATGAGTTGCAGCAAGTGCAAGATGGTTTGTTGAAGCCATTGGTTGAAGAGTTCGATGCAGCAGTTGCTAAAATTGCGAAAGCAGGCGGGTACACATACGTATTCGATCAAGGAGCTGGAAACTTAGTTTATGTAGGAGGAGATGATTTAGGTGATAAGTTGAAAGTTGAATTGAAAATTCCAGTGGCTGCACCAACTTCGCCAACACAGAAATAATATTGATTGAATAAAATGAAATCCCGCCAAGCGGGATTTTTTTTGTTATGAATACACATCCAATAGGCATATTCGATTCCGGAATTGGTGGACTAACTGTTGCGAAGGCTATACAGAAAGTTCTTCCGAATGAATCGTTTATTTATTTCGGTGATACTGCCCATTTACCATACGGTGATAAATCTCCGGATAGCATTCGTGCCTATTCAAAGCGTATTGCGGAATTGTTGGTAGAGAATAACTGCAAGGCCATTGTCATCGCATGCAATACGGCTTCAGCGCACGCCTATAAATCAGTTGTTAAAAGTATTCCTTCCCACATACCGGTTATAAATGTTGTGGATCCAGTAGCGACATACACAGCTGCGAACTACAACAAAACGAAGGTGGGTGTTATTGGAACAAAGGGGACCATTCACTCCCGTATCTATGTGAAGCGCATTGAGAAATTAAATTCGACTTTGAAAGTTCTCTCCAACGCCACTCCTTTACTGGCTTCAATGATTGAAGAAGGCTATTACAACAATAAGATTTCACAAAGTATAATAGATAGTTATTTATCGAAATCTTCCTTCAAAGGAATCGAAGCGCTCATTTTGGGCTGTACGCACTATCCCCTGATTAAGAAGGAAGTTGAGAAATTCTATCAGCAGAAAATAGAAATCATAGACAGCGCCTCTGTTGTGGCTCAGGCGGTTTCTGATGTGTTGAAAAAGAAAGACATTCTGAACCTAAGTAAGCGCAAACCGAAGTATTCTTTTTGGGTTTCAGATTACACGGAATCATTCGAAAAGAGTACAGAAATTTTCTTCAACCAAAAATTGAAATTGGTTGAAAAACGAATTTGGAAAGACGAACGTTATTAATGTTTGAAGTGACGAACACCTGTCATGTACATGGCCACTTTGTTGGCATTGCAATAGTCTATTGAAAGCTGATCTTTTATAGATCCTCCAGGTTGAACCACCGCAACAATCCCAGCATTCTTCGCAATTTCTACGCAATCTGGAAACGGAAAAAACGCATCGCTAGCCATGGCGCTTCCTTCTAGAGAAAAACCAAAGTGCTTCGCTTTTTCAATGGCTTGCTGAAGCGCATCTACACGAGAAGTTTGTCCCGTTCCACTCGCAAGTAAAGTATTGTCTTTTGCAAAAACAATGGTGTTACTCTTGGTGTGCTTCACTAATTTATTTGCGAAAATCATATCTTCAAGAGAAGCAGCATTGGCTTCGGTCAGCGTTGCGCATTTTAAGTCAGTTGCTGATTCTGTGGCGTTGTCTTTTTCTTGAACCAAGTATCCATTTAAAATAGATCTTACTTGGGTTTGAAGAAGAGGCGTTTCTTTGATGATGAGAATAATGCGATTAGTCTTAGACTTCAACAATTCAACAGCTTCATTCGCAAAAGAAGGAGCAATTACAACTTCACAAAAAAGTGAATTTATTTTTTCAGCTGTGGCTAAATCAATTTCGCCATTAGCAATGAGAACTCCGCCGAAAGCTGAAGTGCTGTCGCAAGCCAGTGATGCCTCATACGCTTGTACCATGGTGGGTCTTGTCGCCACACCACACGCGTTGTTGTGTTTAAGAATAGCAAAGGTTGGCGCGTTATTTTTGAATTCAGCAATCAACTGAACCGCGGCTTCAACATCCAATAAATTGTTGTACGAAAGTTCCTTTCCGTTAAGCTTCGTAAATAAAGCATCGAGGTCGCCGAAGAAACTTCCTTTCTGGTGTGGGTTTTCACCATAACGCAACACATGTGCATCACGAGAGGCAATGCGTAAAGACCCCTCTTCGTTTCCTTTGAAGTAAGAGTAAATAGCGGAATCGTAATGTGAAGAAACCTCGAAGGCCTGCTTAGCGAAGAATTGTCGTTGCTCAAGAGAAGTCTCTCCCTTTTGGTTGACAAGCAATTCGTGAAGCGCGCTGTATTCGTTTTTTGAAGGAACGATGACAACATCATTGAAATTTTTTGCAGCGCCGCGGATAAGAGCAATTCCACCAATGTCTATCTTTTCGATGGTGTCTTCATGAGAAGCTCCCGAAGCCACGGTTTTTTCAAACGGGTATAAATCAACAATTACACAGTCGATCGCTTGGATATTGAATTTCGCCGCTTCCTCAAGGTCCTGAGCTTCATCTCTGCGGTATAAAATTCCGCCCAAAACACCGGGGTGAAGTGTCTTCACCCTTCCACCAAAAATACTTGGATAGCCGGTTAAATCTTCCACAGCAGTAACAGGGATACCCATGTTTTCAATGAATGTTTGGGTCCCTCCAGTGCTGTAAAGTGTAATGCCCAATTGATGCATTTGTTCAACAATTGGAGCCAAACCATCTTTATCGAACACGGAAATGAGAGCTGAAGAAATTCTTTTGTTCACGTCGTTGTAAATTAAGACGCGAATTTACAATGTAAATCAGGGCTTTAGCCTTGCTTTTTTCAACAACCCGTGATTATTGTTGTTTTTTGGTTTTGTTCTACTTTTCAGACGCTATCTTTGAATGTAAATAAAAGGAGATCACACATTGGCATTTTCACTCGGTAATCAAGCACACCCGTTTTTCGATACGTTGAACACGCGGGTAGAACAGTATTTCACAACCAAAGGAATTAGCAGAACTGGTAATTGGAAAATTTATATAAAAGCTACTCTGCTTTTGGTTTCTATAGCCGTTGTTTACACCGCTCTGTTGCTTTTTCAATCTTGGACTGCACAACTGATTTTGTGGGCAGTATTGGGTATGGTTTTCTCTGCAATAGGCTTTAATCTTATGCACGACAGTGCTCATGGAAGTTTCTCTTCGAAGTCTTGGGTGAATCAAATG
The DNA here is from genome assembly GCA_044354975.1 of Flavobacteriales bacterium. Lineage (GTDB taxonomy): Bacteria > Bacteroidota > Bacteroidia > Flavobacteriales_D > Sanyastnellaceae > CAIZGX01. The sequence continues at coordinate 641 of JBIKZA010000007.1, read as the reverse complement.
ATGGGGTATTCATTGAATATTATTGGTGGAAATGTATTCTTATGGAAGCTCAAGCATAACCAGCTTCATCACGTTTATACCAATGTTCATGGAGTAGACGAGGACATAGATGTAGAACCTTTCTTACGTGTGAACGAGCAACAAAAGAAGTATTGGTTCCATAAATATCAACACATTTATTGGGCATTAATTTACGGCACCACCTATTTTTTATGGGTGTACGTAAAGGATTTCAATAAGTATTTCACTCGTAAAATAGGCGAGACGCCTATTCGCAAGATCCCGCGCAATGAGCACATCATTTTCTGGGCGAGTAAGGCTTTTTATTTTGTTGTGTTTTTCATTATTCCTTTACTTGTAGTTGGTTGGCTGAAAGCCCTCATTGGTTATGGTGTAATGCTTTTTGTCACAGGATGGATTATCGCAGTTGTGTTTCAATTGGCTCACATTGTTGAAGGAAGGTCTTTTCATTTGCCAGAGACTCAAGGCCGAACGTTGAAAGACGAGTGGGCCGTTCACCAACTGAACACTACCGCAAACTTCGCGACAAAAAATAAGGTTGTTTCTTGGTTAACAGGAGGATTGAATTTCCAAGTGGAGCACCACCTTTTTCCAAGAATAAGTCATATACACTATCCGGC